>JAUVBX010000053.1 GCA_030590985.1 Lutibacter sp.
AAGTTTACCACAAGACTATTTAATCCTAAATAATAATATTGAAATACAAGTTGTTGATAATGATTTTGTAGTTGCTGATTGGGGTATTCCCTTAAATCCAACATTTGGAATTGTTGAAAGCACACAGCCTGCTAGCTATTACGATAGTTTAGATGCATTGGCGGATGAAGCGTTGCGTTTAGCAATACAAGATATTATTGCAGATCCTGCTTTGGTCAGAGCACAAACCTATGCAGATGTAATTGATATTTTAAAAGAGGCCGACCAAAATCCTGCTAATAGTAATCAGGTTTGGCTTGTTTATACCGAACAAGGTAGAGCCAAATTAGATTTTCAAACAACCTCTAATAGTACTGGGAAATGGAATAGAGAACATACATTTCCAAGATCTAGAGCAGGTTATTTTAGTATAGAAGCAGATGATATTGCAGATGGAGTTAATGTATATTGGACTACTAATGCTGATTCTTTAAGGCACGGAAACTCAGATGCACATGCTTTAAGAGCTGCTGATGGACCCGAAAATAGTGCTAGAGGAAATCTACATTATGGTCAATATACTGGTCCAAGTGGTAATTTAGGCAGTTTTAAAGGTGATGTAGCACGAAGTGTTCTTTTTTTAGAAATACGCTATAATGGGTTAGAGATAGTTAATGGTTATCCGGAAGCACTTGGTCAATTAGGAGATTTAGCAACCCTATTAGATTGGCATAGAAATGATCCTCCTGATGATTATGAAATGAATCGTAATAATGTAGTTTATACATGGCAATTCAATAGAAATCCTTTTATAGATTACCCTGATTTAGTAGAATATCTTTGGGGAACACATGTGGGAGAAACGTGGTTTCAACCAACAGCTGTAAATGAAATTAATGCTTTAAACTTTGTATTATATCCTAATCCTACGGATAATAGAATTACAATCACAGGAATTGATGGTCAATTCATTGTAGAAATATTCTCATCAATTGGTCGGTCACTAACTACTAAATATTTTAAGGATACCACAACATTAGATTTAAACCTTACAAATGGGATTTATTTTGTTAAGATAAGGTCGAACGGCAAATCAATAATAAAAAAGTTGCTGATACAATAAGGAATTAAAACTATTCCATTAATCTTTAAGTATTTTGCAGAGATGAGTAAAAATAATTAGTTTCTTATTCTTTTCTAGTTATCATAACGTGTAATCAGAGCTTCCAAATAACGTGATCTGACTTGTTTGGTGGCAAGAATTTGTTTAAACGGTGGAAGCTTAAGAATAACCCCGAGAACTGCGGCTAAAGCACGATGACTCCACAAAACTTGATTATCAAAGATTAGGTTTTGTAATTTCCCACGTTCAATAGCCATCAATACTGTTCTATGTACACCATCCATTGGGGTAAGAATTCTAGTTGGACGTGATTTCAAAATAATACTGTTTGCAGTACAATTTCTTATGCAAATTCCACAGCCTAAACAAAGATCTTCATCTACTTTTGCCACTTTCATTTTAGGTTTGTTTGGGTCATTGGCAGAAACCAATACCATCGCTTCTACTGGACAAACATTTACACATTTTCCACAGCCATTACAATTTGTTTCATCTATATGAGGAAGAAAGTTAGTTGTGTGTATAGGATTCAATATTGCAAACCGTCGGGAGGCGATCATGGCCTCGCAACAGCAACTGCAACAATTGCAAATGAAACTTACTTTATTTCTTACATTTTCACCAAATTGCACCAGCTTATGCTCATAGGCTGTCTGTAACAAATCTAAACATTCTACAGCATCTACTTTACGGGCATGACCATGTCTAGTAAGAGAGCTTGCAACATTATTAAAAGTCATGCATATATCTTGCGGAGCATCACAGGCATTTCCTATATGTTCCATTTTGTGACGGCAATAACAAAGCCCAACTCCAATATATTCAGCTGTCTTTATGACTTCAGTTGCTCGCTCATAATCCAGAACATAGAGTGCATTTTCATCAGACAAAGCAGGTTCATGAACAAAGGTTCTCCCTAATTGAGTTTCACCTCGGGTAAATAATTCACGAACAAAATCTTCTTCTACATTTAGATATTCATAAAATAATTCGCTTAATAACTTCTGATCAATATCATCACGCACACGCATCAATGAAAACTCAAAGAAACCTGCCATGGGGGGTGGCAATGTGTAGACTGTCTCTCCATTTTGTTCAACATCAACCAAGATTGCTCGGTTAGCTAATTTATCTAAAGTCTTTTGAGTATTGACTGGATCCATCTTCCATATTTGTCCAGCTTTTTTTGCAGTAAAAGGTTTGATAGGCATCAGAGAAACAAGCCCTGCTTCTTTTTCACTAAAAAGCATTTTCAAAATTTTGAATAATATCTCGGAAGGAGGTGCGCCCTGAGGAAAGCGGTTCAACCTGTCTGTCAATTTGGAATAACTTGATTTGATAGTGTTATGAGCCATCTGTTATTGCCTTTTTGCGTGCTATGCACCACGTAAGTTACATCATTTAATCTGAATTTATTATATTATTTCATGATATTATTAATAAATTCATTTTTTCTTTTGGTATTTTAAAACTACTATTATGTAATTCAACAAAATTATAGCTGGTTAATTGTGTCACGCATACAGGCTTGTGTCTTTTGTTCAAAAATCAATAATTTTTATTTTGGCACGGTCTATGTTTAATCAATTATAGAGTTTCAAAAAGAAACTTGATGACTACTGGTTTAGCAAACAGAATAAACCTTTTACAAACAGGGTTGTCATAAGATTATAACATAAAACAACACAACATGAAAAATTCACTAAAAACAAAAGCATTAAGTTTAGTAGTACTATTCTTTTTTGGACTTTTTGGACTATTAGCACAAGACGTTACTACCGTTGAAGCAATGAGCCAAGATATTAGTAATAATCTTGATTTAGAAGCAGTTGCCTCTATTTTTGGAGATGCTGATGATTTAGAGGATTTTGAAAGACGTCTAAATGATCCTGATGCTCAAATATCAAATTTAGATTTAAATAGAGACGGCTATGTAGATTACCTAAGAGTAGTCGAAGTATCGGAGGGAAGAACCCATTTAATAGCCATTCAAGCTGTTCTTGGAGAGGATTTATACCAAGATGTAGCAACTATTGAAATTGAAAAAGACCATAGTGGCAAAACTCATGTTCAAGTTGTAGGAGATGTGTATATGTACGGACCCGATTATATAATCGAGCCCATTTACATACATCGTCCTATATTTTTTAGCTATTTTTGGAGACCTTTTTATCGTCCATATTACTCCACATACTACTGGGGTTATTATCCAAGACATTTTCATTACTGGCATCCATACCATACAAATATTTATAGAAGAAATGTATATGTACATATTAATGTACACCATACCTATCATCACGTTTATCATCGCAGAAGTCACGTTGCTGCACGCATGCATACTACACACAGACGTAATGATTACGGCAGAATATACCCAAGTAGATCGTATGCAAAACGAACAACAGTAAGTTCACGAAGAGCCCTTGCATCAAAAAGAGGTTCAACACAACTTAATAGAACTAATAAAAGGGCTACAAGTGTACGGAGTTCAAGTAACAAACAAAATAGAAACACAACAATCTCTCGTTCAAAAACACGCAATACTACAGCTGATACAAAAGGTATAAGTAGAAATAGTACATTTCAAAAAGGGAGAGTTGCTACAAAACCAACAAGAAGTTTTAACTCAACAAGTAAAAAAGGAACCTTAAATAGAGCTAAATCACCTAGTACGAGAGTAGTTAGTACAAAACCTTATAGAAAAAATGTTACCAAAAACAGATCTATAACTAATAACAGAAATACTACTGTAAAAAGAAATAGCTCCCCTCAGACTAGAAAAATAACATCAAACAATAGAAGTTATAGCTCAAATAATAGAAAAGCAAATGTACAAAGAAGTAGTAGGTCTACTGTTCAAAAAAGCAAAGCTCCTAAGACTTATCAAACAAAATCAAAAAATGTACAATCAAAGCAAAAAGCAAGTACAAATCGCTCTTCCAGCAAATCTAATAATAGAACAGCATCAACTCATTCAAAAAGCAATTCTAAGGGAAGAAGCTCAAGAAGTCGTTAATCTATCTTAAAAAATAGTTACTAAAAAATGCACGAATAATTCGTGCATTTTTTATTTATCATTTATAAATCTAATTTCTTACCTAAATACATCAATTTGAAACCAGATTCTACATTTATTTTTTCACTAGCAGATGGTATAATTTTAATTTCTCCAGCATTATCGCTTAAAAATATAGGTATCGTTTTTACATCTTGTTTTGTGGTTTCTAGTATTTTTAAATAATGTTCTTTTGATGAAATTTTTACTTCATTTATATAAGGATAATCTCTGACAACTTCACTAATGTTAATATAGTCGTCTGTATGTGAAAACAGACCTTCTTCAGGATTATCATTAGGGTTACTCATTTCTTCTGCACTAATTAATCTATAAGCACCCAATTCTCCAAAATAAGGTTCTAGCTTAGAAATTGCATATTCGTTAATACGACTACTTCCTGTTAAAGACATCAGAATTCCGATATCGTTTAACTCAATATTTTCAACTAATTCTTCCGAAAAAATATCACATTCAATCGCTTCTAAATGCTGTGTTTTGGCAATGTTAATTGATTTAGCGTTACTGTCAATTAAAACCACTCGACGTCCTATGTTTTGTAAATAAGTAGCAATAAGTCGTGAAGGTGGTGAAGCCCCAACTATTAAAATGCCTTCAGATCTTTTTAACAAAACTCCTGAAAACCTAGCAAATAGTTTTGCAGTAGTTGCGTTTAATAAGACGGTTCCTAACACAATCATAAAAACTAACGGAGTGATATATTCGGCTCCATCTACGCCTTGCATTGCCAATTTTAATCCGAATAATGAAGCGATACCAGCAGCGACAATTCCACGAGGGCCAACCCAACTGATAAAGAGTTTTTCATTTAATTGTAAACCTGATTTATAGGTGCTTAGAAAAACACCTAAAGGTCGAACGATTAAAACAACAATACCAAATAAGGCTAATGTTTCCCAATTATAAATAAGATCAAAATCTGACACGTTTATATTGGCTGAGAGCAATATAAACAGAATAGAAATAAGTAGGATGCTAATTGCTTCTTTAAAATATAGTACATCTTTTAAAGCGTCAATTTTCATGTTTCCTAAAACCATTCCCATAATTACAACAGCCAATAAACCACTTTCATGTGCAAACAAATCAGATAAAACAAATACTGTTAAAACGGTAGCTAAAGACACTACGTTTATTAAATAATGCGGAATCCATTTTTGTTTTAAGGCAACAGCAAATGCGTAGGCAGCTGTAAATCCGATAGAAAAACCGATGACTAATATTTTTCCAAATTCTATTAAAGCTTCTTGTGTATATTCTGTTCCATGTTCGCCAGCTCCAACTGCAATAAATTCATAAACCAATACCGCTGCCAAGGCTCCAATGGGATCAATAAGAATTCCTTCCCATTTTAAGACAGTTGAAATATCTTTTTTTATAGCTAAATTTCGAAGAATTGGAGTAATAACCGTTGGACCCGTTACAATAATTAAAGCTGAAAACAAAAAAGCTATTGACCAATCGAGTCCGATGATATAATGAGCTGCAATTCCTGCGGTAATCATGGTAATGAGCGAACCCCATGAAATCAATTTATAAATCACAGGTCCCACATTTTTTATCTCCTCTTTTTTAAGGGTCATTCCTCCTTCAAATAAAATTAATGCTATAGAAAGCGAAACAAAATTAAATAAGCGTTCTCCTGGGAAAATTCCAATTGTACCATTCCAAACGGGTTCAATCCATTTACTGCCATCTTCAGTGATTAAAGTTGAAATAGGCCCAACTAATAACCCAATAAGTATGAGTGGTAATATGGCTGGTATTTTTAATCTCCAAGCAAACCACTGTGCTATAATTCCTAAAATGATGATTCCAGCTAGTTCTAACATACGTTTATTTAGATTTAGTAATTTTAATAATGACTTTTTTAAGTTCATCAGGTTTAGTAGTACCTATCAATAATTTACTTTTATCTTTAAACTCTAACTGTAAACCCCTGTTTCCTGAAACATTCAAGGCTTTACCATTGCCATAACGTATTCCCCATCCACCATATTCAAGCAATGGTTTATATTGTCTTATTTCAACTTTATTTATAGCTTCCCAAGCAAAATATTTATAGGATATTCTAAAGGGATAAAGCCGCACATAAATTCCTTTAGCATCAATTTTTGTATCTAGTCTTAGTATAAAAAATAGAACCGTTACTAGTAAAAGTACTATTGAAGTGATAATTAAACCCACATTACTCATTGGATTATTACCCATTGATTCACCCAAAAAGACTTGTTTGTAGATTGAAATTAAGAAAAAAATGTCAATACTTAAAATGATAAACCACAACCACCACTGCCTAAATTGTTGTTTTTCGGTAAATAAATTTTGATTGTTCATCAATAACTATATTTTTAAACTCAAATAAAAAAACGAAATTTTATAAAACCTATTTCTGCAAATATAAGAAGTTTCTTATCTTGCCAATCGTATAAAAATTTTGATTTATAAAACACATGAACCTAAACGTATATTCTGAGATAGGAAAATTAAAAAAAGTAGTTATTCACAAACCCGATGAGGGCTTGTCGCGAATTTCTCCAAAAAAAGCAGAAGAATTATTATTTGATGATATCATTCATTTACCTTTAATGCAAAAAGAGCACGAAATTTTTGTCGATGTATTAAAGCTATTTTTAGGTGAGAAAAATGTGGTTGATACGGAAGCTTTGTTAGAGGAGTCTTTGGATTATTCTCATATAAATAAAGAAAAACTAATTGACGATATTATTCAGTTTGAGGAGTTGCCTTCAAAGGTAAAGCCGATGATGCTTGATATGAGTACTGAAAGGTTAACAGATTTGCTTATTACTGGCTATTGTGTGACTGAAGATTCGTATCTTTTTGATTCAATTCCAAATTTTATTTTTACAAGAGATATTGCAGTTGTCATCAAGGATTATATTTTGATTACTAAGGCAGCCAGAGAAGCGAGACACCGAGAAAATATCCTTGCCAGATATATCATTAACACACATCCGATGCTTTTGGAAACGAGAAAGAATAAGAAAGTTATCGACCTAAATAACGTTGATCTCTTTCCTCCTTCAAAAAGAGGGAAACCTGTTTCGATGGAAGGTGGTGATGTAATGATGATTCACAAAGATTACCTTCTTATCGGACATAGTGAAAGAACTTCACATCACGCGATAGATTTAGTAAAAGAATTCCTTTTTAAAAGAAATATAATTGATAATGTCGTAGAAATTGAGATTCCAAATGAAAGGAATTATATGCATATAGACACCGTATTTACACAGATAAACACTGATCATATTGTCACTTTTAAACCCATTATTTATGATGGTGTGGGCTCGTTGGTAAAAGTGTATAACAAATCAGGAAGCATTAAAAAATACTTGTCTGTAAAGGATTTCTTTTTAGAGGAAATCAATCCAAATATGGAATTTATTTTTGGGGGGAAAGGTATTTATCCGTATCAAGAAAGAGAACAATGGACGGATGGTTGTAATTTAGTTGCTCTAAAACCAGGTATTGCCATCGCTTATGATCGAAATATAAAAACTGATGAAGCCTTAATGGCGGTTGGCTATACTATATTGCCAGCAAAAAAATTGATTGCAGGTGTAAAAGATAAAAGTATTGATTTAGATAAATTAGAGATGACCATCATTACATTACCCTCTACAGAACTGTCTAGAGGTAGAGGTGGGTCACATTGTATGACTTGTCCGCTTGTTAGGGTTTAATAAGGAATAACTATTTAATTTTTTTGTGCAATAAAATTGCATATCTATCTGACATTCCAGCAACGAATGAGCAAACACTCATTAATCGATCGTATAAATTATTTTTTATAGCACTATACTCATCAGGTAAAAGCTCTAAAACTAATTGATCAAACCCCGTTGCTTTATTTTCAAATTTATTGTTTACCGCCGTAATAAAAACATTCAATAAATTAGTTAATACACGATAGCCATTTATCTCTTTTTCAATCACTTCCTTACTACGATACATTTTTTCAACACTAATATTGATAATGTCATTTAGTTGTGCTTCATAACGACATTTATCCAATAAAGAATGTGAGAAAGTACCATTTAAAATATCTTTTTCATTTTCAATAAAAACTCGAGCTGCCTCATAGATTAGTGATTGGATTGCCAAAGCACGTAAATAACTTACACGATCTTTTTGTGTTGTTAAGGCTTGATATTTTTCAGTAATAAGATTTTCACGTACTAAATTAAGTAAGTATTCCAAGGCTTTGTCCTCAGGAATGAGCCCTAAATTAATTCCATCCTCAAAATCAATAATTGTATAACATATATCATCGGCAGCCTCAACCAAATAGGCTAATGGATGTCTATGATATACATTTTCTCCCTCGCGTAACCTTGTTAAGCCTAATTCTTTTACTAATATTTTAAAAAAAGGAATATCTGACTGAAAAACACCAAATTTTTTCTCGGCTATATGCTTTGACTTTTTTACAGGAATAGAAACTTTAGGATATTTCATAAAGGCACCCAAAGTAGCATAAGATAATCGTAAACCTCCTGAAACTCCTTGTTTGCTTTCAGATAATAATTTTAACCCATTGGCATTACCTTCAAAAGAGATTAAATCTTGCCATTGAGCTTTGTTTAAGTACATTTTAAAATGTTGTCCATTTCCATTTTTAAAATAATCACCAATAGCACGTTCACCACTATGTCCAAAAGGTGGATTTCCGATGTCATGAGCTAAAGCAGCGGCAGCTACTATGGCACCAAAATCATTAAACTTATACCCATCTTTTGCCAAATCAGGATGCTTTTGAAGGATGGCTTGTCCCACGATACGTCCTAAAGAGCGCCCAACTACACTGACTTCCAAACTGTGAGTCAATCTAGTATGAACAAAATCAGAATCTGACAAGGGTACAACTTGTGTTTTATCTTGAAGGGAACGAAAGGAATCTGAAAAGATTACACGGTCATAATCAACTTCAAAACCCAAACGGGTTTCGTCTTGTAGGTGTCTGTGACGAGTTTCTGTATCGCCAAATCGTTTTAAAGATAATAATTGATTCCAATTCATAAGTTAGTGTCTAATGCTAGATGAATGTTCAAAAATAACCATTCTTTATGAACTTTACGAATTATTCTTTAACCACATAAGGCATATAAGAACATATAAGTTTTATACGCTACTCTTGTGTGAACTTATGTGACTTATATGGTTCAATTATTATGATATTTATATCGGTTTTATATGTTCGTTTTTTGATATTTATTGAAACGAAATCACCTATATTTGTAAGATAATTTTTAATAAAATGACTGAAAAAATATTAATCATTGGAGCCAGCGGACAAATAGGTTCAGAACTTACCATGAAACTGCGTGATAAATTTGGAAATGATGCAGTAATTGCCTCTGATATACGAGAAGGAAGTACTGAACTAATGCAAAGTGGTCCTTTTGAATTTCTAGATGCAACTGATAAAGCAGGTATTTTAATGATTATTTATAAATACCAGATTACAACAGTATATTTAATGGCAGCAATGTTATCTGCTACGGCAGAAAAGCATCCTAGAAAAGCTTGGGATATAAATATGAATACGCTTTTATATATTTTAGATTTCGCTAAAGAAAAATTAATTCAAAAGGTATATTGGCCGAGTTCGATAGCTGTTTTTGGTGAAACTACTCCTCGAATAGACACACCTCAACAAACTATATTAGAGCCTGCTACAGTTTATGGAATTAGCAAATTAGCCGGGGAACGATGGTGTGCTTACTATCATGATAAATTTGGAGTTGATGTACGAACTTTACGTTATCCAGGTATTATTAGTTGGAAAACATTGCCTGGTGGAGGAACGACTGATTATGCCGTTGAAATATTCCATAAAGCACTAAAAGAAGGCACTTATGAATGTTTTTTATCAGAAAATACGACTTTACCTATGATGTATATGGATGATGCACTTAAAGCAACTATCGATTTAATGGATAGAGATGCTTTTGAAACATACGTGTCCTATAACGTAGCTGCAGTAAGTTTTAATCCTAAAGAATTAACGAAGGCAATACAAAAACATTTACCAGGTTTTACAATAACTTACAATCCTGATTTTAGACAAGGAATTGCAGATACTTGGCCACAAACCATAAACGATTCATTAGCTAGAGAAGAATGGAATTGGAATCACGAATATGATACTGATGCCATAGTAAAAGATATGTTAAGCAATCTAAAATCGTAAATAATTAGCTAAAATGAAAGACAGTGACCATTTTGATTTAAAAATTTCTTATAAAAGAAAGGAACGTTCTAAGGATTCAAATGGTTCTGATAGAATATTTATGTTGGTAGGAAAAACGCTTTTTTATACTGAAAGATTTTGGGGGTTTAAATCAGAAAAACGAAAAGCTGAAAAATGTAATCTAAAGTTATCTGAACAGGAATATAGTGCAATATTCTCTTTTATATCTAAAAAACAATTAAACATAGATTACCAAGAGATTATTAAGATTGACAAAAACTATTTAAGGAATGATTTCACCTATATTATTGAATTAAATATGCTAGAAAGTTCAACAGTATTTCAAATACAAACAAACGATAGGAAATTAGATAATAAATCTTGGATAAACGCTAAAAAACTATTTGATTTTCTACAGAATCTTATTAAAAATCAGTAAATCATTTCTTTAATCTTTTCTGTTTTTTGCCATATAATAAACAACATAAGCAAAAATAATAAACAACACAAAAGGTAAATAAGTGCCAATAACTACACCTATTTCATAACCCTGATCAGGTGCACTATCTATTTTTTCTTTGATTTGTTCTGCGTTTTGAAATCCTAAGAATATAAGTTGAAATAGATTCATGATGTGTTATTTTTTAAATTTTTGAAGTGCTTTTTTAGTAGTTTCAGACAGCACTAAGTTTCCACAAATATTGGCTCTTTCGAATAGTAAAGTGTCCCATTCTTCTGTTCCTTCCCATAAAACACGTTTTAAATGTTGTACTGCCTCTGGAGAATACGAAGCCAATTGTTCAGATAATATTTGGATTTCTTTATCTAAGTCT
>JAUVBX010000021.1 GCA_030590985.1 Lutibacter sp.
AATTAAAGAAACTAAAAGAATTAATTAAACAACAAGAAGCTGCTTTTTACAAAGCCATTTATCAAGATTTTGGCAAGTCAGAATTTGAAACCTACACCGCAGAATTGAGTTTTATCTATGATGAAATTAACACCTCAATTAAGAAATTACCTAATTGGGCAAAGCGAAAGAGAAATAAAACCAATATGGTGAATTTACCAGCTCGTAGCTATACCATTGCTGAACCTCTAGGGGTTTGTCTTGTTATGGGCGCATGGAACTATCCATACCAACTCTCGCTCGTACCACTAATCACTGCAATGACTGCTGGGAATACCGTAATCTTAAAACCCAGTGAAATACCATCAGCGACAAGTAACCTAATGACAGATTTGATTAACACCAATTTCCCTGCTGAATATCTGTATGTTATTGAAGGTGGAATTCCTGAAACTACCTCTTTATTAAAAGAAAAGTTTGATAAAATTTTCTTTACAGGAAGCACAAATGTCGGCAGAATTGTCTACCAAGCTGCTGCAAAACACTTAACGCCTGTTACCTTAGAATTAGGAGGAAAAAGTCCAGCTATCGTTACCAAAGACACTAATATTTCAGAAACAGCAAAACGTATAATTTGGGCTAAATTTTTAAATGCGGGACAAACTTGTATCGCTCCTGATTATATTCTAGTTGAGGAAAACATAGAAAAAGAATTATTAGAGGCTTTTAAAGTGCAGATTGAAAAATATGAATATGCCTGTGAAAATGATAATTATGTGAAAATTATAAATGATAAAAACTTCACACGACTCTCTAATTTAATTGATACAGAAAAACTCTTTGTAGGTGGAGAATCAAATGCTGAAAAACGCTTTATTGCCCCAACTATTTTGTCGGAGGTAACTTTTGAGGATACCATTATGAAAGATGAAATTTTTGGGCCTATTTTACCGGTAATCTCCTATACTGATTTGGATGTTATCATCAAAGAAATAAAGAACAGACCCAAACCTTTATCACTTTATATTTTCACCAAAAACAAACAGATAAAAAATAAGATTTTACATGAAATCTCATTTGGTGGTGGCGCCATAAACGATGCAGTTATGCATATTTCTAATAGTTACCTAGCTTTTGGAGGTGTTGGCAGTAGCGGCATGGGCAACTATCATGGTGAAGCTGGTTTTAAAGATTTTTCACATTTTAAAGGTATTCTAGAAAAACCATTTGGCATGGAGCCTAATTTTAAATATGCACCTTACAACAATTCTAAATTGTCTTGGATTAAAAGAATAATGGGAAACTAACACTAAAAAAAGAAACATGAATAATTTCGAATTTTACAATCCGACAAAATTAATTTTTGGTAAAGGACAAATTCAAAAACTTGAAGAACATTTACCTCAAAAAGCAAAGATTTTACTGATTTATGGCGGTGGAAGCATTAAAAAAAATGGTGTTTATTATGCAGTAAAAGAGAATTTATCGAAGCACAGCTTTGTTGAGTTTAGCGGAATCGAACCCAATCCACAATACGATACTTTGATGAAAGCGGTATCAGTGATAAAATCTGAAAAAATAGATTTTGTCCTTGCCATTGGTGGTGGATCCGTAATTGATGGTACAAAATTTATTGTTGCTGCTGCCAATTTTGAAGGAGATGCATGGGATATCCTTGAAAAAAGAGCTCCAATCAAAAGTGCCATTCCTTTTGGAACGATCTTAACTTTACCTGCAACTGGTAGTGAAATGAATTCTTTTGCCGTTATCTCTAAAGGAAACGAAAAGTTGGCATTCGGACATCCGTTAGTGTATCCTAAATTTTCTATCCTTGATCCAGAAATCACTTTTAGTTTATCAAACAGACAATTAGGCAATGGCCTAGTCGATGCATTTGTCCACACCATCGAGCAATACCTCACCAATAACATCAATACGCCTATTCAAGACCGTTTTGCAGAAGGTATTTTACTGACTCTTATAGCCGAATCTGACAAAGTAATGAAGCAAGAAAATGATTATGATAGCAGAGCCAATCTTATGTTGAGTGCGACGATGGCGTTAAACGGACTTATAGGTATTGGCGTAAATCAAGATTGGGCGACACATATGATTGGTCATGAACTTACGGCTTTATATGGGATAGATCACGCAAGAAGTTTAGCGGTAATTCTACCTAGTTTATTACGGATACAGAAAGACACCAAAAAAGATAAATTGCTCCAATTCGCTTCACGCGTATGGAATTTCTCTTCAACCGATTCTGATACAATGATTGAAAGCGCAATCCAAATGACCGAAGCATTCTTTGAGAATCTGGGTGTTCCAACAAAACTCCGTTTTTACAAAATCTCGAAACAAGATTTCCCCAAAATTATCAGTGCTGTTCGCAAACACATTCCAGTAAATTTAGGGGAGAACCAAGATATTGATGAAGCCAAATTACTTCAAATATTAGAAGCTGCATACTAGAATAAAACCACATATATTCATGAAAAAACATATAACATCACCAATATATTTATTATTATTCTTAGGAATTTTAATTGGATGTGATTCTCCTAAAAAAGAAATCTCTATCGATGTTTCTGAATTGAGTATTACTGATATCCACCAAGCCTATAAAAATGGGGATTATTCAAGTGAACAGCTTATAAAAGCCTATTTAAAGCAAATAGAAAAATTTAATGGGGAACTAAATGCCATCACAAACCTAAATTCTGAAGCAATCGCAATTGCACAGAAGTTAGATGCCGAATATCAGAAAACAGGTGTTTTACGTTCTCTACACGGTATTCCTATCTTAGTTAAAGACAATATTAACACCAAAGGAATGCCCGCAACAGGTGGTTCTTTAGCACTCCAAAATTTTATTCCAGAAGAAGATGCATTTATCATCAAAAAACTAGTCGCTGCTGGTGCAATCATTATTGCCAAAACCAATATGGCAGAATGGGCTTTTAGTGCGAAACACACAGAAAGTTCTACTTTTGGGACCACGCATAATCCATATAATTTAGATTATGTTCCTGCGGGATCTAGCGGTGGAACAGCAGCTGGAGTAGCATCAAATTTCGGAACCATCGGTTTAGGAACAGATACAGGAAACTCCATTCGTGGACCATCATCACATAATGCATTGGTTGGTTTTAGAACTACAATCGGTTTGATTAGTCGCGAAGGAATTATTCCACTAATTCTACGAAATGATGTCGTCGGTCCTATGTGTAAAACGGTCGAAGATGCAACCAAAATAATGGAAGTTATGGTAGGTTACGACGCAAAAGATTCTGTTACCAAAAATTCAGAAGGAAAAACGCCTGATAATTACACCCAATTCTTACAAAAGGATGGATTAAAAGGAGCTCGAATTGGTGTATTACGAACCTTGAGTAATGACAATCCAGATCCTGAGATACTCGCTTTATTTGAAAAGTCATTGTTAGACATGCAAAAATTAGGTGCTGAGATTATCGATACTATTAACATTCCAGATTTTGCTAGTCTAAAAGAAAGTCAGTGGTGTGTGGAATTTAGAGAAGATGTCGAATCCTATTTAGCTACTTATGTAAAAAATGACACGATTCAAACTATTGAAGATATTGTTCGAATCGGAACGACATCTGCGTATGCAAATAAACAATTAGGATTTTTTGGATCAAATTCGGGTCGAATGGGAAATCCAGAAATTGTTTGTGGTGATTTGTATAATGATGCCAAACGAGTAGCTTTTAGAAAAGCTATTGAAAAACGAATGGATGCGTTGGAATTAGATGCTATCGTTTATCCAACATGGAATAATAAACCGGCAAGAATTATTACTTTTGAGGAAGAATATAAAGGCGATAATAGTCAGATTATTGCACCACATACAGGTCAACCTGCCTTTACCGTTCCGATGGGCTTCACAAATGGAAATTTACCAGCTGGACTCCAGTTCTTAGGTAAAATGTATGACGAACCAACACTGATTAAGTTAGTCTATTCATATGAACAAGGAACAAAACATCGTGTGCCACCAAAATTAAACAATCAAGTTGAATAATACATTAAAACATATCTTACTAGTAATTCTTTTATTTCTAATTTATGGAAATATACAAGCTCAAGAGTTGACTGTAATGTCTTTTAATATTAGGTATGACAACAAAAATGACCAACAAAACAGTTGGGATAATCGAAAAAAAGGAGTTGTAAAACTACTTGCTAAATATCGTCCTGCAATCCTTGGAGTACAAGAAGCTTTATTGCATCAGATTGAATACATTCAACATAATTTGCCAAATTATCAGCATATTGGTCTCGGGCGAAATGGTAAAAATAATAGTGAATTTAGTGCCATATTCTATGACACAACAAAATTTAAGATTTTAAAAGAGGCTACTTTTTGGTTGTCTAAAACACCCGATAAGGTCTCAAAAGGTTGGGATGCTGCTTTACCAAGAATTTGCACCTATGGACAATTTGAAAATATCAAAACGCATGAGCAATTTTGGATATTTAATACACATTTTGATCACATTGGTGAAAGAGCAAAAAGAAAATCTGCTAAACTGATTCTTAAAAAAATCAAGAAAGTAAATATAGAATCACATCCTGTAATTCTATTAGGAGATTTCAATTCAACACCTGAATCAAAACCTATTCGTATCTTAAACAAGCAATTAAATGATGCGATGAGCATCTCGACAACTATCTTAAAAGGCTCTAAAGGAACCTTAAATGGATTTAACCCAAACGAATTAGCAACTAAAAGAATAGACTATATTTTCAGCTTAAGACTAACTGTGGTATTCTATACTCATATTCTCGATCGACTAGAGAATTCTAATTTTATTTCAGACCATTATCCAGTCCTGGTACATTTTAAGAACAATAAGGCTATCACATCTTTTTAATAGCCTTATTATAGAATATTCCGTTAAAAATTATTCTTTTCCCATCCACGTAAGTACAATAATTCCGATTCTACCAATAAGGAAGGTAATTATTGCAAACACAGGTGCTAAGAAACTTACTTTTAAACCTGCTGCTAAAATTCTCATAGTAACATCGCCCTGTGCTTCAATCATATCAAAAGCACCAATTAATCCGATAATCTGTCCTAAAAAACCCCATACGACAGTAAATAGAGCTATTGATGCAATTAGAGAGATTGTTTTAGTGTTATCATTTTTCCTATTGAGAATACCTTTAACAATTAATACTATAATGAGTATTAGTAAGACTAAAATAGGGAACATAAAAACGATTCCACCTTCAAATAAAATTGACATAATAAATTGATTTAAAATTAAACATATTCAAAAGTAAGACACTGCAACTTACAATAAATTAATTTGCGACAGTTGAATGAAATAAGCTGCTTTTTGACCTATCTAGGTTCTAAAATTGGCTTCTGATGTTAAAAAAGGACAAAAACTGGTCATTAGTCTATAAAAAATACTTTATTAAAATATAATGTGCATCTTGCATAGATGAATTTAACCCAGTTAAATAAAACCAAGTTTGCACCACTACATTTTCTATTTTGGATAGGTGTATGGTTTTTCTTTGTGTATTTTTTTAGCTATAATTCTGACAACACGAAGTATGTAACTTGGTTTTCAAGTCTATTATTACCAGTAACCATGGGAACAACTTACCTGGTTGTCTATCTGCTCATTCCAAAATATTTACTTAAAAAGAAGTATAAATTATTTGTGTTGTATAGCATTTACACACTTGTAATCTCTACCTATTTTATTTTAGCTGCCATTTTTGGGAGTTATATGTTTTTAAGCAATTTAGAATTTGCAAACACACCACCCATGAGTCGTAATTTTGTATTTGTGTTAATATTGGTATATCTAGTTGTTGGTATTGTCAGTTTTATGAGTATTCTAAATCACAATTTTAAAACAATTTCTCAAAACAAAGAATTACAGAATAAAATACTCGAAACCCATTTACAAATTAAAGAGCAAGAATTGCACTATCTAAAAAAACAAATTCATCCTCATTTTTTGTTCAATACTTTAAATACCATTTATGGTTTTGCCTTAAAACGATCTAAAGATACACCTGATATTATCTTAAAACTTTCCAATTTATTAGATTATATTTTATACCAAGTTAACAAACCCAAAGTATCTTTAAAGGAAGAGGTTTTACACATCAAAGAATATATCGAACTCGAAAGAATACGATTTCAAGATACGTTAAATGTTACTTTTGAGTCTGATATAATCTCGACTACTATAGAAATTGCACCTATGCTATTAATTCCATTTGTTGAAAATGCCTTTAAACATGGCAATTTAATTGATGGAATCTTAAACGTAAATATTAGTATCAAACTAACCGACAACACCTTACATTTCACCATCAAAAATACGGTTTTACATGATGATACAGATTCAAAAAAACTCGGTATCGGACTTGAGAATATTCAAAAAAGGTTGAGTTTATTATACCCCAACACACATCAGATACAAATTGACAACTCAGCTAATTGGTATCTTGTAAACTTAAGAATTTCACATCTAAATAACTTAAGTAATGGCTAAAACTATTCATTGTATCCTAGTTGATGATGAGCCGATAGCTCGTGAAATATTAGAAAATTATTTGGAAAAAATTGACAATTTCAAACTTGTTGCCTCCTGTAAAAATGCAATGGAAGCTTTTAATGAGATCAATTCTAAACAAGTAGATTTAATTTTTTTAGATATCAACATGCCCGAAATATCAGGCTTGTCTTTTGCCAAATCGATTAATAAAAATATTCAAATTATTTTCACCACAGCCTATCGAGAATATGCCGTGGACGGATTTGATTTACAAGCAGTTGATTATCTCTTAAAACCCATTTCGTTTGAACGTTTTTTACAAGCTATCAATAAATATTTAGATACCAACATTTCTATAAATCCAAAAAAAATAAAAGAATTAATTCAAGAAAAAAATGATTTTATTTTTGTTCGATCCGATCGAAAAATGGTAAAAATAAACTTTGATGAAATCTTATATGTTGAAAGTTTAAGTGATTATATTAAGATTCATACACTTGACAAAATGCTTGTCACCCGAGAAACCATCACTAATATTGAAGCTAAATTGCCAAGTACTTTATTCCTTAGAATTCATCGCTCTTTTATTGTGTCTGTCGATAAAATTGAATCCTTTACCAATGAATATATTGAAGTAAGCAAAAAAGCTATTCCGATTAGTAGGAGTTATAAAAAAAGTGTGCTTTTAAGATTAGAAGGGCTTTAAATCAGGTTTTTACGATTTATTCGCCAACTGACCACAGGCTGCATCAATGTCTTTTCCACGACTACGGCGAACGTTAACGATAATATTATTTCGTTCTAATTCAAAAACATATTTGTCAGTCATCTTAGGATCAGCTTGTTGGAATTCACCATCATCAATAGGATTGTATTCAATCAAATTTACTTTAGCCGGAACTCTTTTACAATAAGCAACTAAGGCATCAATTGCCTCTTGATTATCGTTGATGTCTTTCCAAACTATATACTCAAATGTAATACGGTTACCCGTTTTGTTATGCCAATATTGTAAGGATTTCATTAAGTCATTCAAGTTACTCGATTCATTAACCGGCATCATCGATGAACGAACAGAATCAATTGCCGAATGTAGGGAAACTGCTAAATTAAACCTAACATTTTCATCAGCCATTCTCTTTATCATTTTTGGGATTCCTACGGTAGATAAAGTGATGCGCCGTGGCGACATTCCCAAACCTTCGTCTGAAGTCATCATATCAATAGACTTCATTACATTTTCGTAGTTGAGTAAGGGTTCACCCATTCCCATAAAAACGATATTACTCAATTTATGTCCGTGATATAACTCACTCTCTCTATTGATAGCTACTACCTGATCATAAATTTCATCTGGATTTAAATTACGTTGTTTTTTAAGTCTCGCAGTAGCACAAAAAGTACAACCCATTGCACAACCCACTTGACTCGAAACACAAGCTGTTGTTCTTGAATCTGTTGGAATCATTACAGATTCTACAACCAAACCATCAAATAATTTTACTGCATTTTTTACCGTGCCATCGCTACTACGTTGCATATCATCAACGGCAATATGATTGATCACAAAATGTTCATCCAAAAAAGTTCGAGTTTCTTTAGACAAGTTGGTCATTTCATCAAAAGTATGAGCACTTTTTTTCCACAACCATTCATAGACTTGATTACCTCGAAAAGCTTGTTGTCCTTTATTTACAAAGTAATCTCGTAATTGCTCTTTACTATATGATCGTATGTCGTTGTTCATTGTCCTAGATTGGTATTGAGCTTTGAGCAGTGGGTTTTGGGCTTGTTTTGTGATTATTTCAGATAAAACGTTTTATTAAATCTACTCTTTATTAATGCCACAAAAATAGGTTTTTTATGATGATTAACAATTGTATCATTTTTACAACTGATTTCGTTAACAGCTCATAGCCCTTCATACTATTTCATCATTTTGATAGTCCGTATTGTATCACCATTAGTTACTTGAACCAAATAAGTTGCATTTGGGAATGATAGAGCGTTAATAGTACAGGAAAGCGAATTGGGTTTATCGTTATAAAGTACCTGACCTAGCATTGAAAAAACCTTTATATCTATGATTACTTGATTTGAAGAGACTTTAAACTCATTGGTAAATGGATTTGGAATACACGATATACTTTGATTAAAATCTTCACTATTTACAGAAAGAGTAGCATCTATTTTATAAATTCCGCCTTCGGTGGAACTCGTATTAAAACTTCCAACCCATCCCAAATTAGGATTTAAAAATTTAATATCTGTAAGTGGTATTGTGTCATCAATAACTGTCCAATTAGTGCCGGCATCGAAGGATATGGAAATTCCTGTTAAACCATTTATTCCAGTCGTAATCACTATATCGGTATTTGGAATAGCAAAAATATCATCTCCAAAAACAAAACCTGAATCAGGAAAAGTTAGAACCCATGTTTCTCCACCGTCTGAAGATCTCCAATACGCACCATCTAGGTTAATTAGATAACCATTGTTATCATCACTAAAAGAAAGATGATAATCACAAAGACCTCCTCCAAAATCACACAACGGGGCTTGAAATACTTCAAAAGAGTTTCCCAAATCATAGGATCTAAATATAAGATCGTGATGTGTCATCCACCAAATTGCATTACCTGTTACATAGATTTTTCCTGTCAAACCATAATCTCCGGATTGCGGTGCAGGTATGTTTGCTGATGGGACTCTAATCCAATTATCTCCACCATCCGTTGTGGTATAGAGTTCATAATAACCATCTACAGGGTCTCCTTGGCAAAAACCGTTGTTTTCATCCCAAAAATAAACTACGTTAGGATATGAACCTGTCATATTAAACAAAGCCGTGTTCTGTCGAAACCAAGTTAATCCTCCATCTATTGTCTTAAAAACACCTCCTATTTGACCTGTTGAAAGTGGATAGGCAACAACCCAAGCAATATTTTCACTAACAGCATGAATCATTGCAATTCCCATATCAGGATTTCCTACATCAATAACGCCGGGTGTCCAAAGTTCTCCTTGATTAATAGTTTTTGTAAATTCTTGTACATTATCGTTATTCCCACTACCGTCATAAGCCAAAGCCCATACAATGTCTTCATCAACTATTGATATATTCTTAATTCCCCTTTGAGGTGTTGTAAAACCTGTGGCCTGTTCAATTCCATAATCCTCAATTTGAGCAAATAGGCTTAAAGAAATAACACTTACCAAAATAAAAATGATTGATTTCATGACAATTGGGTTTAAAGGCTACTTCAAATATAAGATATAATATGTAAAATAGCACCTGAAAATGAGGTAATTATCATCAAATGCTTTTATCACAATATCATCTCATCATACAAAAGAACCGTTTCAAATCCTTTTTTCTTAAAATATTTTGGGGTGTCATCGTTTCCCGTGGCTAAAATAAAATCTCCTCCCCAAGCGCCTAAACTTTTTATTTCTCCAAAGTAATCTGTAAACAATACTTCTTTTACTGGTTTTCTTTGTAAAACACGACTCATAATTTGTTCATGTTCTTTTATAAAACTATTAAAATGATATAACGAATTCGTTCCAGAAATCACATCTGTTATTGTAGAAATAGTTTCAATTTCTTTCGTAAAATCTTTTTGCAGTTTATTAAAACTCCTAATTTCTTTATCGCTTTGCTGCTTTTTGTTTAAATACACAAAATACAATTGATCTTTAAAACTAGGGTTAAAAAAAGTTGTGTGAACAATTGGTTTTTTATCTTTTAGTTGATATAAAATCGGACTATTATTTTGAGCACAAGCGATATCATAACCACTACCACCTATAGTTTTTTGTAGTAACTCAAAGGCATCTACTTCTGCCCATTGTGCAATATTATTTATCAAAGTTGATGAACTACCTAATCCCCAATCTCTTGGAAAATCTAGCTTTGTAGTAACTCGATAGCCTTGCTTACCAGTTAAAAAGTTCGGATTTTGTTTTTGAGCTTGGCGTAAAATCTGAAGTAAGGTATCTGATACTTTATCTGATAAACTTGAATTGTTTAAGGACAATTGAAAAACTTTTTGAAACCAAATTTTTCCTTTTTCATCATAACTTTTCCAATAAATCTTTGATTCATCAATTGATTGTACCACTAAATCTTGACCAAATTTTGTGGGAACTGCCAATGCTTCTGCACCTTTTAAGACAAGATATTCTCCTGTAAGTAGGAGTTTTCCGTTGGAATAATATGTTCTTAGATTTGTGTTCACCTAATAAATAAACTAATAACCTCCTTCTATATCTCCCCCATCCACAATTTTTTTAGCAGAGGAAGTACCAATACGAGAAACACCGAGTTTTATCATTTTAACCGCATCAGCATAATTCCGAACACCTCCAGCAGCTTTAATCGACAGAGATCCCGAATTTTCTTTAATAATTTGCATTGCTTCAAAAGTAGCACCTACAGGTTTGCCGTCTGTAGTTTTATAAAATCCAGTAGAGGATTTTACAAATACATCTGCAAATTGTTCTTTATCAAAATTTTCCAGAACAATATCACGAATCAATTTTGTTATTTCAACTATTTGCAAATCATTTAATGCAGCAATTTCGATAATCCATTTTACCTTTTTATTGTTATTTAGGCCTAATTTGGTGCCTTCTAAAACTTCCTTTTTAACCAAATCTACATTTCCCTCTTTAAAAGCTGTATAATTAATAACATAATCTAATTCATCGACACCATCATCGATAGCTCTTTGAGCTTCCAAAATTTTATCTGTTAAACAAGTTGTTCCTTCGTGAAAACCAATAACAGTCCCAACAAAAACTCCAGATTTTACTTCTGTAATCATTTGTTTTGCCATAACAACATACTCAGGACGTATCATTGCCAGTACAAACTTATTATCAATACATTCTTGTACTAAATTATGTACTTTTTGTTGCGTTTCTTTTTCTGATATTCCAGCTTGAGTAGGTGTTTTTAAATAGGTTGAATCAAGATGGTTTTGAATACTAATTTTCATTTTAGATATATTGTTTTTAAAAGTTGAAAGTTACAAAATAAAAAAACGCCCCAATTTTGGAGCGTTTAGATTTTTTTAAAAAGTAAAAAGATTTATCTACAAAGATTAACAACCTTCGTCTTCTTCCTCTTCTTCAACTACTTTCTTTACAACATCTTTCACTTCCTCTGCACCTTCTTTTACAGCTTCTACTGCATCTCCAGCTTTTGCTGCAACAGAATCAACTACTACTTCAGCAGCTTCTTTTAAATCTTCTGCGGCATCTTTTACTGCATCTGCACCTTCTTCAGCTGCATCTTTTACATTTTCAACACCGTCTGCTGCAGTATCTTTTGCTTTTTTAGCTTGTTCGCAAGAAGTCAAAAATAGACTCATTACTGCGATCATAAGTATTCCTTTAAGAATTTTCATAATTTGTTTTGTTTAAGTTAACGATTTTCCAAATGCAAAGAAACAACTAATTATTTAGAAATCAAAAGCTAGTATGTTCGTTTTTCCCTATTATTACAAATATTTAGAACATATTTTCACAATTATTTAAAATGACAAGCATGTAGAGTTCTAAAACATAGGATAGCATTTTAGACTTAACATAGTAATCAATATAAAAACAATTATTTTTATCAAATATAAAACCGATATTTGCCGGTAATCTAAATATATGGAAAACAAACATTTACGTTGGGCGTATTTATTCGGTTTAGCACTTGTATGGGGAAGTTCCTTTATCTTGATTAAACTAGCTTTAATAGGATTAAGTCCTGTTCAAGTAGGTGCATTAAGAATGATTATATCTGCCTTTTTTTTAATAGCTATAGGTTTTCATAAAATAAAACTCATTCATAAAAAACATTGGAAGTATATTTTTATCAATGCAATCTTAGGAACTTTTATTCCCGTATTTCTATTTGCTTACGCAGTACAACAAATTGATAGTGGTATTGTCGCTATTTTAAATTCGTTAACTCCACTTAACACCCTAATCCTAGGATTTATCTTTTTTGGTTTTATATTTCAAAAAAAGCAAATGTTTGGTATACTAATAGGGATGTTGGGAACAATCTATTTAATTACTCGTAGTGCTTCTCTCAATCCAGATGATAACTATTGGTATGCTTTAACAGTAATAGTTGCCTCCATAGGATACGCTTTCAACGTTAATATTCTTAAAAAGTATCTATCAGATTTAGATGCAACAGCTATTGCGGTGGGTAATTTTATATTGGTACTAATACCTGCTTTTATTGTATTAATAGCAACTGGATTCTTTCAACAAGATATAATTGGAACAACTGTATTACCTGCCTTAGGATATATGTGTATTTTAGCGATAGTTGGAACAGGAATTGCTAAAATATTTTTTAATAGACTAGTACAGATTTCTTCACCCATTTTTGCCTCTTCAGTAACCTATCTAATTCCTATTGTAGCACTAATTTGGGGAGTGTTAGATGGAGAAAGTATTCATCTCACTCAAATTTTAGCCGGGATATTAATTCTTTTTGGTGTTTACTTAGTTAATAAAAAACAACACTTATAGATGAGTTATTTTATTTACTTTTGCTCACTTGCAATTTAAAACTAGTATCACAAAACAGACTAAAAAATGTATTCACCAAAAAGAATAAAAATAATCAGTGCTATAATGATAGGATTGGCTGCTGTATTATGGGGTTTTGACGGTGTTGTGCTAACTCCAAGATTATCAAATCTCAATGTTGTTTTTGTCGTGTTTTTATTACATGCGCTGCCTTTTTTAGTGATGAACACCTTCTTTTTTAAACATTATAAAGAACTAAAAAAATTAGACAAAAAAGCTTTTACTTCTTTGATATTAGTGAGTGTTTTTGGAGGTGCTCTAGGAACAATTGCTATTGTTTACGCCCTATTTTTAGTCGATTTTCAACAATTATCCATCGTAGTATTATTACAAAAATTTCAACCGATTTTTGCTATAATTTTAGCAGCTATTTTTCTTCAAGAAAAAGTCAGCAAGAAATTTTATTTATGGGGAATTGTCGCAATTATTGGAGGTCACTTTTTAACATTTGGATTTAATATGCCCAATTTTCAAACTGATACAAATACAATGAAAGCAGCGATGTTGTCTATATTGGCGTCTATTTCATTTGGTAGTTCAACCGTTTTTAGTAAAGATCTTTTAAATAAAATAAACTTTGATACCGCTACCTTTTTTAGATATGGAACCACAACACTTTTAATGCTTCCTGTGATTTTTATTTTAGGAAGATGGGGTGATTTCCAATTAATTACTTCTACAAACTGGTTAATCTTTGGAATTATCACACTAACTTCCGGAACAGTTGCAATTCTTTTGTACTATTATGGTCTTAAAAATATAAAAGCTAGTCATTCTACTTTATTGGAATTATTTTTCCCCATTTCCGCTATTATATTTGACTATTTTATCAATGGGGCTATACTTTCTCCTATACAATGGATCAGTGCGACGATTATGATTTTTGCAATTATAAAAGCCAGTTTGTATTCAAAGAGAAAAAAAGAAAAATAACATGAGTCAATTGTTTATATACTTATAAAAAAAGAAGCTTTTACTTTTGTAATCATATTATGGATATACTAATTCTAAACATAGAAACCACTACTAAAAATTGCTCAGTCAGTTTGTCCAAAAATGGAAACTTAATTGCATTAAAAGAAATTAATGATGATGGTTATTCACATGCGGAAAACCTACATCCATTTATCGAATCAATCTTACAAGAAACACAGTATAATTATACCGATTTATCTACCATTGCAGTGAGTAAAGGACCTGGTTCTTATACAGGTCTGCGTATCGGTGTTTCGGCTGCCAAAGGTTTTAGTTTTGCTTTAGGTATTCCATTGATCTCTGTAGATACTTTACTAGCTTTAGCACTTAAAGTAAAAGTAACTGACGGACTTATTGTACCGATATTAGATGCTCGCCGAATGGAAGTATATCAGGCTGTTTTCACGAAAGAATATGAAACTATCGAAATAACTAAAGCACAAATCATTGAAGCTAATACCTATGATAATTATTTAGAAAAAGAAAAAGTGTATTTTGTGGGGGATGCTGTAACAAAATGTCAATCTATTATTTCACATCCAAATGCTGTTTTTATAGAAAATCAATATCCATCAGCAAAAGAAATGACTAACTTATCTTATTCTAAATATTTACAAAAAGATTTTGAGGATGTGGCTTATTTTGAACCCTATTATTTAAAAGATTTTATTGCTATAAAATCGACCAAAAGATTTTAAAACCAATACCCAATATTAATATTCCAAAAATTATCTTTTACTTCGGGAGAGTAAGCATAAGTTAATGAAATAGGCCCTGCCAATGTTTTTATTGCATATTGTATAGCATAACCACTTTTAGTATTATCGAAAAAAGCACCATTACTAAAGATGTTTTTTTCAGCACGTGCAAAATTAGCAATACCACTAATAAAGTGATTATTCATAAATTCATAACGTAGACTTAAAGATGACTTTAAATAAGAATTGTTTCCAATACTAGCGAAAGAATATCCGTGAAAACGACTAAAATTCGACGAATAATTTGAGCTATAGCCGCCTAAATGAAAATCGAGATATGGATTGTTATTTTCACTAAAAGAAATACCTGCTTCAGAATCAAATTGAGTTGTAAATTTATCTCCCAGTGTATAAACATAGCCAAATTTTGCTTTTCCTTGTAAAAAAGGATTAAAATTATTTTGAAAATCTGATGAAATCAGATGCCACTTTGCTACAGCTTCAAATAAAATTCCTTCTTTAGGAAAACTGCGCTCATCAAAAGTATCAAGTTTTAATGCCGCACAAAGATTTCCATAATTTGATTGTTCAAAATACAATTCATTGTCTACAGAATTTTCATCAATATCTTTAGTTAAAACTCTTAAATATAAATACTCTATTCCTAATTTAACAGCAAAATTATCTTGATAAACTGCCTGAAAAAACAATCGATTTGAAATGTCTAAATAATCTAAATTAGTGTAATTGATAGTAGAGTCAAAACTCGTATTGTTTGGGTTGAAATTGGTTTCAAAATCATAATTTTGTAAAACTGATTTTAAACCCACACTTAAATGCACTCCATTATCCACAAAATAAGTGAAATTATATCTAGGTTTTTCTCCAATAACTACATCAGCAGATATAAAATCATTATCAAGTAGTAGATGTTTACTAGTTACATTTAAGAGAACACCTGCTTTGTACAAATTATCATAATGTACTCCCATTTGTACGAAGGTCTTAATTGGGTTTTCCATAACTTTAATCTTAATATTACACACTTCACCATTTGGAGTTAAGAATATTTTATGCTGAATATTTGTAAAATTCCCCGTAGCTGAAAGTCTATCTATTCCATTGAAAAATTTCTTAAAACTAATTTTTTTTCCTAAATGTATTTGAAGTTTTTCAATGATATAACCATAGGTGTAATTTTCATTACCTGTAACTTGAATACTATTAATGATAAACTCATCTGGAATTTTAGTTGGTGTATACTTATTATTTTGAGTCGTTTGTTTTTGTGTAATTGCAGTCAATGCATCCAACTGCAAAATTGAAGTATCATAGCCTAGCTGTAGTATCTCTTCAAATTTATCAAAAGATATAACTGAATAATTGCTTATATCTGGTCGAATATATACTGTTGTTTTATCTTTTTTCGCTAGATCATCATCGTCTAACATTTGATAGCTGACCACTTGATTTAAGACATCAATAACTGTATTTATTTCCTCTTTTTTCAATAATTTTCCATCACCAACATCTACGCCAATTATGATATCAGCTCCCATGGCAAGTACCTCATCGACAGGGAAATTGTTTACAATACCTCCATCAACTAATAATTTTCCATCAATTTCTACAGGTTTTAATAAAGTTGGAAATGAAGCACTTGCTCGGACTGCATCTGGTAAATAACCATTATTTAGAAGTACTTGTTCTCCTTTTTCCAAATCAGTTGCAATACAGAGAAATGGTATGGGTAATAAATTAAAGTCTTTTATATTATTAACATGTTGTGTGAATTTTGAAAACTGGTTTAAAATACTTTGTCCATTTATCAATCCAGTCGGGAGTTGAATTTTTTTATCTTTTATAGACAATCGAACTACATATTTGTGGTCATTCTCTTTTTGGTAAAAAGGCTTTGATTTTCGAGAGATTTCATTTTGAATAAAACTATTGAACTCAATCTCTTTACTTCTAATAATATTTTCGATAGCATCTACTGAATATCCTGATGCATATAACGCACCTATAATAGCTCCCATACTAGTGCCTCCAACGTAATCTACTCTAACACCTACTTCTTCGATAGCTCTTAATGCACCGATATGAGCAAAACCCTTAGCACCACCACCACTCAAAACAAGTCCGACTTTTACATCTTTTATTTCATTATTTTGAGCCTGAGCAAAAGGTATAATAAACAATAGAACTACTATGTGAAAAATTCTTTTCATTTTTTACTTAAAAAGTATGGTTGACATTATTATTAGACGGTAAAAAATGACTTCTATTACAAAGTTAACCTATAATTTTGAATTTTCTTAAGTTATATTTTCCGCCAAAGTTTAAATCTATTCAATAGATAATACATGATTGGCACGATTATCAAGGTAAGAAATGTTGCAAAAGTCAGACCAAATATTACAGTCCATGACATCGGACCCCAAAAAGCTGTGTTGTCACCACCCATATAAAATTGTGCATCAAATTCTGTGAAAAGTGTAGCAAAGTTAAAGTTAACACCTAATGCTAAGGGCAACAATCCTAAAATCGTAGTAATAGCTGTTAATAAAACAGGTCGTAAACGAGTTTTTCCTCCTTCGACGATACTATCGTGTAAGATTTTTTTATTACCTATTTTTTCTAACTCGTCGAAACCATTTTCCTTGAGTTTTCGTCTCATTACCAAATTAGTGTAATCTAAAAGAACAATAGCATTATTTACTACGATTCCCGCTAAGGAAATAATACCAATCATCGTCATTAGAACGACGAATTCCATTTTAAAAGTTACTAGACCCATTAAAACTCCAATTAAGCTTAATAGTACTGAGACAGAAATAATAATAGGGGTACTTGTTGAATTAAATTGTCCAACAATAATCAAAAAAATCAAAGCTACAGCTATCAATAATGCTTTTAACAAAAATGCCATTTGTTTAGCTTGCTCCTCTTGTTCTCCTGTAAACTCAATAGTAATTCCTGATGATTTATCGTAATTTTTTAAAAGCTTTTTAAGACTATTATTCACCTCCGTTGCATTGTAATTGTTTAATACATTGGAAGTTATAGTTATCATCCGTTTTAAATTCTTACGCTTAACAGCACTAAATGTTGTGCTATTTTCAACAAATGCTACTGCAGAAATCGGTACTTGAACTATTTTACCATTTGATTGATTTCTAAAGGTTATCAATTGATTCATCAAAGCATCTTTGTTATACCGATACTTGCTACTTAAACGAATATTAATAGGATAATCATCTTCTCCGTCTTTGTACGTTGAAACTTCTTTCCCGTAGATTGAAGTTCGTAGGGCATCACCTATTTGACCAGTTGATAAATTTAGTCTGCGAGCTTTTTGGCGATCTATAATCACTTGCATTTCTGGTTTACCTTGCTCTACATCTAACTTTAATTTTTCATACCCAGTTACACTAGATGCTTCAATAAAATTTTTGATTTTCTGAGCTTCAAGCATAATCAAATCATAATCATCACCCGTAACTTCAATATTTACTGGGGCACCTGATGGAGGACCTTCTTTTGGTCTATCGACTGATATTTTCACTCCAGGATATTTTTTGACAATATTTCTAATATCATCTAAGACATCGGTGGTTTCAACTCCTCTACGGAATTCATAATCGACAAAATCGACAGTAATACGCGCTTTATTTGGTGTTTGACCACTACCCATATCTTGATTAGGATCTGCTGTTCCTTCTCCTACCTGTCCAATAACCGATGTGATTAAAAAGTTTTTACCATTTTCTTCGTATTTGGTTAGATATTTAGTAATATCTTTTTCCATAGTTAAAGTTAAGGCATTGGTAACTTCTATATCAGTTCCAATAGGATATTCAATAAAAACAAAAACCTGTTTGGGAGGTGTTTCAGGAAAGAATAATGTTTTTGGAGGGAATACTGATAATAAAAAGAAAGAAAAACCTAATAATAAAAACGTTCCGATTAAAAAGGCATAAGGTCTCCATTTGAATAGTGAATAGCGCAAAGATTTCTCATAAACACCTTCTAACCAAGGTATTCCAATATTTTTAAACCAATTAGTAGCTGGTGTGAATAAAAAACTATTTATAAGTCGTAACACCCCTAGAAGTAATACTAATAAACCCAAAGCATTGAAAGTTTTATTCCCGTTTGAAATACCAATAAATAAAAATAGGATTCCGATTGTAATAAAAATACCGCTATAGATCAATAATTTACGAATAGGAAGTTCTTTTTCCTTTAACTTCATATAGACTGAAGTTAACACAGGGTTTACCACTAACCCAACAAAAAGTGACGAACCTAAAACAATAATAAGTGTAATAGGCAAATATTTCATAAACTCACCCATCATCCCTGGCCAAAATGCCAAGGGTAAAAAAGCCGCTAATGTAGTAGCTGTTGATGCGATTATTGGCATAGCTACTTCACCGACACCAAATTTCGCAGCATCAATTAAATTATAGCCTTCATCGTGTAAACGATAGATGTTTTCAACAACCACAATACCATTATCAACTAACATTCCTAATGCTAAAACGAGTCCGAATAACACCATCATATTCAGGGTAACTCCCATCATGCCTAATAAAATAAAAGACATTAACATAGATAATGGAATAGCAATTCCTACAAACAAGGCATTTCGTACTCCTAGGAAAAAAAGCAAGACTAAAACAACGAGAATAACTCCCATTATAATACTATTTTCCAGATTACTTACCTGCTTTTGTGTTATGCCAGACAGATCATTAGTTACTGAAATCTCAAGATTTTTAGGAAAAATATTTGTTTGAGCTTCAGTGAGAATCTCATCAATTCTCACGGCGGCATTAATAAGATTTTTACCTCCTTTTTTCTTGACATCAAGCATAACGACAGGTTTCATAAACTCACGTGCATAACTTTGTCGATCTTCTCCCTTAAAATTAATCTCAGAAATATCACGTAGGTAAACAATATTTCCTTCTTCTTGTTTGATAATAATATCACCTATTTCTTTGGTGTTATCAAATTCACCGGCAATTCTTACATTTCTTTTGATATTATCTTCTAACAATTCACCACCAGACATAGTAATATTCTCATTTTGAATAACACCAGCAATGTCATAAAAACTAATTTGTGAAGCCTGCATTTTATACAAATCAATAGCTACTTCTACTTCTTTGTCTTGAATACCACGAATATCTACGCCCGTAATTTCAGGTAAGTTTTCAATTTTATCCTCAAGATATTCAGCATATTCATTCAATTGATCTATTGAAAATTCACCCGATAAATTGATATTCATTATAGGCATCATTTCAGAAATATTTAATTCCTGAACATTAGGATCCGCTGGTAAATCTTTTGGGAAATCGGTGTCAGACATAGCTACATCAATCTTATCTTTTACCTTTCGCAAAGCCTCTTCTGGCGTAACACTAAAATCAAATTCTGCCATAATCATAGAGAATCCTTGTGTAGAGGTCGAGGTAATTTTATCAATTCCTGAAATAGTGTTAATCTCTTGCTCTAGCGGACGTGTGATTAATTTTTCAACATCTACAGCTGAATTTCCTGGGTGAATGGTGCTAATAAAAATTTGAGGAATTACCACTTCAGGAAAAGCCTCACGAGGCATTGATGTATAGGAAGAATATCCGCCAATTAATATAATAAATATGATGACAAATACCGTCATTTTATTATTTATAGACCAGCTAGATAAAGGAAATTGTTTGTTTATTTTTTGACTCATTATTTTTTAGTCTTGAGATATTACTACTGAGTATTGAGGTTTGTTATTTTGTAACTTCTACTTCATCACCATCTTTTACAAATTTTCCACCTTCCAATACAATACTTTCATTTGCTTTTAAACCATCTGTTATTAACACTTTGTTGTTGTATTCTTTCCCTAAGTCTAAAATTCTTTTTACAACTCTTGCCTTAAGGCTGTCTTTTTTTATAGAATAAACATATTGTTCCCCTTTTTGATTCATCTGTATAAGGTAAGAAGGTAACACAACTCCTTTTGCTGAAAAATCATTAATCTTTAAATCGGCTAATAGATTTGGTTTAATACTATGATCTTTATTTGAAAGTTGTATTTTAATTCTAAAACTTCTGTTATCAGGATTAATGTAATTACCAATTTCATCAATTTTTGCTGAGACTTGTTTGTTAATTGAAATAAAATCAATGAGTACTGGAGTTCCTTTTTTAATAGAAGTCAAATAGGTTTCTGGAACATCAGCTTCAAGATAAACTTTATTCAAATTTATAAGACGAATCACAGATGATTGCGGACTTGTTAACTCACCTACTTTTGGAATAATGGCATCAATAATACCACTAAAAGGAGCCCTAATTTTCATTTTTCTAATCTGTGTAGATAATGAATTCAAAGAATTTTCAAGCCCTTCTTTTTGTGTTTTTGCATTAAGGTACTGCATTTCAGAACCAATTTTTTGATTCCATAAACGTTCTTGACGTTCGTAGGTTGTTTTGGCTAAACTCAATTGTGTTTTAAGTTCAACTAATTTATCATTGAATGAACTCGCATCTAATTGGACTAACGTTTGTCCTTTGCTAACACGTTGACCTTCTTTAACCAATATACGTTGAATTGTTCCACCCATTTCTGGACGAAGTATAGCGTTTTTATCAGATGCTATCATTCCTTGTAAGGAAATATAATGTTTGAAAATTGTATCTTTAGTTGAGAAAACCGTTACTTTTTGTAGCTTTTTTACAGTATCTAATTTACTAATGGCATTTTCAATAGCTTTCAATTGAGTGTTGAGACTATCCACTTTGTTTTGAATTATTAATCTATCAGCTTGCAAACTTTCTAAATTGCTTTTAGGGACTCTACTTTGATTTTCACAGGAGAAAAGTGTGATAAGTATTGTTAATATTACTATTGTATATCTCATTTTATTATTATTTATCTAGTTTCTATTTATTTTATCATTTTTGCGGCAACTATAGTAGATATCTTTCTAGAAGCAAATCGATTAGAATGAGCTAATAGTGTATTTTTTAAACCATGTATTGCATGAGTTTTATTAGTGTGCATTGTTTTATAAATAAATCGTGCCAAGTCTTTTGAAGTTGGCATTTCTTTAAAGAAATCACCATCTTCTTTAAATCCTGCAGTAGTTCCGAATTCAGATTGTGTTGCTCCTGGACTTATAATAATTACTTTAATATTTTTATCTTTTAATTCATAAGCTATAGCCTCAGAAAAATTCATTACATACGCTTTTGTCGCAGAATAGGCAGCCATACTTGGTACAGGTTGAAAAGCAGCTGTCGATGCCAAGTTTATAATATGACCTCCTCCATTTTGTGCCATTTGTTTAGCAAATAAGAGGGTTAATTTACTTAATGTAATCATATTTAAAACCAGCATATTCTCCAGTTTTTTCAAATCATTAGTCAATAAATCACCATAAATACCGAAGCCAGCATTGTTTATTAATACATCTACTGTAAGGTTCAAACCTTTTATTTGTTGAAATAATTCTTCGGAACTATTTAGTTTTGCTAAATCCATTGAAATAATGGATACAGTAATTTTGTATTTGTTTTCAATTTCTGATTTAATAATTTCTAAATTATCTTTTCGACGTGCTACTAAAATTAGATTATAGTTGTTTTTAGCGTATTCAAAAGCCGTTTCTTTTCCGATTCCACTAGATGCTCCTGTGATTAGTACTGTTTTCATGTGTTTTTAGTTAGTTTTGTTTAAATTTTAAATTCTTCTCCAATATCTAATATTTGAATATTATGATTGTCAATTTCACTTTTTAATATTCTTATTGGTTCGCCTATAGGTTCATCGGTCAAATCATAGGTACCATAATGCATGGGTATAAAAGTTCTTCCTTTTAGATCTTGATAAGCTTTTATCGCTTCATTTGGATTCATGTGTGAATCTTTCATAAAATATTCTGGTTTGTAAGCACCTATTGGCATTAAACAATAATCTATCTCACCAAACAAGGTGTTGACTTCTTTAAAGTGATCTCCATAAGCCGTATCTCCTGAAAAATAAATTGTTTTACCATTAGCTTTTAACACAAAACTCCCCCAAAGGTTTTTATTAAAATCAAAAACACCACGTCTATTCCAGTGATTTGCTGGCATAAAATATATCTCAATATCCGTTTCTGTTTCAAATTTTTGATACCAACCTGCTTGTTGGTTTTTTATGTTGTTCCTTTCAAAATAATACTGTAATTCTAATGGAATCAACGCCTCTACATCTGGATTATTTTTAAAAAGAGTTTTTAATGTATTTTTATCAAAGTGATCTCTATGTCCATGTGATAATAATATGTAATCTATTCCATTTATAGAATCTGTTTCACATGCCAAACCTATTTGACGTTTAATAAACGAAACATCACCCAAAACTGGATCAGTTAGGAAAGTTTTACCATTAATATGGATAAAAAAAGTAGCATGGCCCAGCCAAACAATCATATCTTTATCTGAAAATAAAAAAGCTTGATTTTCATGTACTTTTAATCTAAAAATATCTTGCTTTTTTTCTAGAGCTTGAGCATTTTTAGACATTTTCCATTTTAATACATCTAATGGTTTAGTTTGTTTGTCTTTATGATTACCATTAGAAAACTCACCATCAATTTGGACATTTCCTTTCCAATCTTTCTTAATTGTTTCTAAATCTGAATTGTAAATATATTTAGTCATTCCTTCTGGTTTCATATAATTATAGAAACTATTAGTAAGTATAATTACTAATAATAAAAGTCCTATTTTTTTAAATATCTTTTTCATTCTAACAAAGCCTCTTAAAGTAACTGTTTACTTTTCTAACACTGTTTCTAAAGTTGCTTTTTTACTAATTAAATTAAAAATAGCCTGTAGGTAATTTTGTTGCTGTTTGTATAATTGATTTTGTGCGGTACTCAGCTGAAAACTACTAGAGACACCTTCAAAAAATTTAATATTCTCTTTCTTTTCAATACGTTCGGCCAAAGCCAAACCTTCTTTTGTTGTTTGATAAGTTTCTACTGCATTTTGAAAGTTTATGAGTGCTGTTTGAT
>JAUVBX010000044.1 GCA_030590985.1 Lutibacter sp.
TACCGTTACCACCTTCAAGGGTAGTAGCTAGACTACCAGCAACAGCGCTACCGCCAGTTACAGTATACCCACAGTTATCCATTACACTAAATAGTAAATCATCAGCAGGTATAGAAGCCATACCATCTGCATCAAGAGTTACTTCTAGAGGAGGAGTTGTAGCAGTGGTGTATACTAATTCAAAATTATCAAAAGCAGCACCCCAGTTCCAACCACCTTCGTCATCATAAGAAAACTTAACTTGGAAGTCAGCGTTATTATAAGCAGAAATATCAATATCTTGATGTCCATTAGCATCATTTTCTTCTCTAAATACTTCAATCCATGCAGCGCCATCAAATACTTCTACAGTAAAATCACCAGAGCCAGCATAGTCAGCATTTTCATAATCAAAACTAAGAGTAATACCACCTTCACTAATATCATACGTAGGACTCACTACAGAATAAATACCATCCACACCACCACCTTGTGAATCATCATCCATCACGGCACATAAACCTGAGAAATTAGGATTATCACCATCAGAAAAGTAAGGGTTATGATCACATTCAAAAGAGAATGCAGCAACATCATTACATGCACCTGGAGTTAAGTCAACAGCACCATTAGTTGCTTCAGTAGTCCAACCAGCAGGGATTGCACCTGTATCAAAGTTTTCAACTACAGTAACTAAACCACCACCACCTTTACAAATAACTACAGGAGCTTGGTTGTCTTCTACTGTTACGGTAGCCATACATGAATCTGTATTGCCAGAAGCATCATTTACGGTAAGTGTTACAGTGTTTTCACCGACATCACCACAACTAAAAGAACTCATATCTAAAGACAAAGAAAAACCAGCACAGTTGTCAGTAGAACCCGCATCAATATCAGCAGTTGTAATACTAGCTATACCACTAGCATCTAATTCTACTGTATAATTTTGGCACATAGCCATAGGAGCTTCTACATCATTTACAGTAACAGTAAAGTGACAAGTTGAGGTATTTCCATCAGAATCAGTTGCAGAGAACTCTACTATAGTATTACCAATTGGGAATACACTACCACTAGCAGGACCTGCAGTTTGAGTTGTAGGTAAAGGACCATCTTCTACATCAATAGCTGAAGCATCAGCAAAGTTAACTACAGCACCACATACTCCTGGTTCAGAATCTGCTACTGCATCTGCAGGGCAGGAGATTACAGGAGCATTTGCAATAACATCACCAATTAATTGGAAAGGAAAGCCTTGTTGACCTCCAGTTCCACCATCAGTAGCAGCACTCCAAGTTACACGACCATCAGTAGATTGTAGTGCATCACCTGTCGTGGTTGCCCCTAAAATAGAAATAGGAGGTTGCCAAGGACCTGAACCGAGACTTCCTTCAAAAGACCAATCTAACCAATATGTTGTTCCTGCAACTACACTTAGACCTGGAGTTAAAACATTATTTATCATTATAGGTCTATAAGTGGAGGTAGGATTACTCTCTATATCTCGGTATATATTACTCCACGTAGTCGTATTAAGAATATTTGTAACAGCATCACCCCAAATCACAGAACTTCCAGCTCCAGGAGTACCATCCCAAACTTGCAGATATACAGCTGTTATAGTTGATGATGTTGAAGATCCGGATTGATAACAATATAAATTTATTTCTGTAATATCAGTATCATCAATGAGTGTAAAATCATCAGCAACACTATTGGTATAAATTTGTTGAGAACCCCAACCATACGTGCCCATTCCAAGACTTTGATCTTCTAATCTACTTCTGTTTGGTGAACCAGGGATGTTAAATAACGGGCCATTTTCATAGATTAATGAAGCTTTCCCCCCCATTTGGTAATGTATGCCTGTAAAAGGAGTGTCTGCCTTTAAGATATAGCCATCAGGTACTTGAGGCATACCTTCAATTGATTCTTGTTTTTGAGCATTTATATTTATAAAAAATAAAAAACATAAAGCAAAAAACACGTAATAAGTAATTTTTTTCATGGTATTAAATTTAGGTTAATAAAAATTAGTAATATGTAAAATAAATGTATTTTTTAGCAAAAAAATAAGGAAAAATCCTATTTGTTCGATAGGTTTTTTCCTTTTTGTGTTAATCGAATGGTATATAAAAATATATGCATCACAATAAATATTTCCCAAAGTTACTTGTTTTAAAGGGATTAAAAAAATAATAGTATGGGAAAATTCTTAGTATCAGTATAAAATAATCATTGAGTCATTAGCTTAATAAAAGACAAAAAGATATGAATAGATTGCATAAAGCAGAAAAGCAATCATTTTAAATAGTAAAAAACTATTATAAATATGTAACAATCATAAAATTAAGACGTCGTATCACAGTAGCAAAACTAAATATATTTAACAGATGAAATTGATTTTGAGTGTATTAGTAACCTTCTTAAGTATTGCCTTGGGGTTTTCCCAACAAAATAACAAAGTTTGGTCAATAGAAGAATGTGTAGCCTATGCTATTCAGAACAATATCAGTGTAAAACAAAGTGAGTTATCCACACAATTACAAGCAGCAGAAATAATTCGTGCCAAAATGAATTTTTATCCATCTGTTACTGGATCAATAGGTGGAAACTATAGTTTTGGGGCGCCGTTAGGGAATAATTCTTTTAACAACAATTTTGGTATTTCTTCATCAGCAACCTTATATAATGGCAATCGTAATAAGTATTTCGTTACATTGGCAGAAAAAGACCTAGAAATTAGCAAATTGAATGTTCAAAAAATTCAGGATGACATTACTTTAAGGGTTGTTAATGCTTATTTAAATATATTATATTCCAGAGAAAGTGTAAAAATAGCACGAGATCAAATAAATGTAGGTGAAAAATTAGTGGAACGTATGCAAGGGTTAGTAGATGCAGGTACTAAAGCTAGAAACGATTTGTTTCAAGTAGAAGCCAATTTAGCAGCTAATCAAGAAAGTGTAGTTACTGCAGAAAATAATTTAGATCTAGCTTTATTAGATTTAGCACAAATTTTACAAATATCCCATAAAGGATTTAATGTAGCAGAAGTGAGTATTGATTTAGAAACTGCAAAATTATTCTATAATGATAGTGATCTTATTTTTGAAAAAGCCTTGACTTGGAGACCTGAAATTGAAAGTGCAAAAATGAGAATTGAAAATGCAGAATTAGATATTGTAGTAGCAAAAGCAGGCAAATTACCTACAGTTTCTGCTTCTTATAGTTTTGGATCTAATTTTATAAATGTACAAGATGCTTTAAACCAATCAGGCTATTTTAAACAATTAGCTGATAATAGAGGTCATGGAATAGGTTTGTCCATTGGGATTCCTATCTTTGATAAACATGCCACCAAAATAGGGATACAACGTGCACAAGTACAAAAAGAAATAGCGGAGTATACCTTAAAAAATGAAAGAACAAACCTTAGAGCTATTATTGAACGTGCCTATATTGATGCTAAAACGTCCTTAAAAACTTTTGAAGCAAGTCAAAAATCTGTCTTGGCTCAAGAAGAAGCTTTCCGAACAGCACAAGAGCGCTATGATTTGGGTGTGTTAACATCCTATGATTTTGACCAAGTTCGCAATCAATTAGTTAATGCACAATCTTCTTTCGTTCGTGCTAAATACAACTTTATATTCCGTTCTAAATTCCTAGAATTTTATTATGGGATTCCTATTCAATTGTAGTCCAATTGTAGAGGCGTAGCATGCTACGCCTCTACAATTGGAATTTCGTATATTTGTGCCTTAAATCACAGATTTACAATGGAACAAATTCCTATATATATTCCCAAAAATAAAATTAGAATTGTCACAGCTGCCTCTTTATTTGATGGTCACGATGCTGCGATAAACATTATGCGTCGCATTATACAAGCAACAGGTGTTGAGGTGATTCATTTAGGACATGATCGTAGTGTTGAAGAAGTGGTCAACACCGCAATTCAAGAAGATGCAAATGCCATTGCCATAACTTCTTATCAAGGTGGACACAATGAGTATTTTAAATATATGTTTGACCTTCTCCAAGAAAAAGGAGCTTCACAAATTAAAATATTTGGTGGTGGCGGTGGAGTTATTTTACCAGAAGAAATTAAAGAGTTAATGGATTATGGTATCACCAGAATTTACTCACCTGATGATGGTCGGCACATGGGCTTACAAGGGATGATTAATGATATGGTGGAACAGTCTGACAGACCTTCATTAAGCCTTTCTAACGAAAATGAAGTGGCAGCACTTCTTAAAAAGAGAGATGTAAATACCATAGCTCGTTTAATAACAATTGCTGAAAATAATCACGATAGATTCGAAGAGATCTATACCACTTTGAGCACCCAAAAACCTGCAACACCAGTATTAGGAATCACGGGAACAGGTGGAGCAGGTAAATCCTCTTTAGTAGATGAATTAGTACGACGTTTTCTTGCTGATTTTCCTGATAAAAATTTAGCTATTGTTTCGGTAGATCCATCCAAACGCAAAACAGGTGGTGCCCTTTTAGGCGATCGTATTCGTATGAATGCCATAAATACAGATCGTGTTTATATGCGCTCATTGGCTACACGACAAAGTAATTTAGCACTATCAAAACACGTAAGTGATGCTTTAGACATTCTCAAAGTAGCTGAGTATGATTTAATCATTTTAGAGACTTCAGGTATCGGACAATCTGATACAGAAATTACAGATCATTCTGATGTTTCACTCTATGTGATGACTCCAGAATATGGAGCAGCTACTCAATTAGAAAAGATTGACATGCTCGATTTTGCTGACGTCATTGCTTTAAATAAATTTGATAAACGTGGTGGTTTAGACGCACTTCGTGATGTCAAAAAACAATACCAACGAAATCATAATTATTTTGATAAAAACGTCGATGATATGCCTGTTTATGGTACAGTAGCCTCACAATTTAATGATGTTGCTACCAATAATTTATACCGTGTATTGTTGGATACAATTATGGATAAATCAGGTGTACAATTTGAATCATCTGTTGATAAAACCGATGAAACGGCTGATAAGGCATTTATTATTCCACCAAAGCGGATACGTTATCTATCTGAAATTGTAGAAAATAACACATCTTACGACGAATGGGCAATCAACCAAAAAGAAGTTGCTCAAAAGCTATTTGGGATATTCACAACAATCACATCTGTTATTAACGTCATTGCGAGTGAAACGAAACGATCTTTTTTAACTAAGAATGGGTTAAATGAGGACGAGGTTATGAAACAAGCTCAAAATGATGCGGACAAACAACTAGTGGAGTTGCTGATTAAAGAATTTGATAAGAATAAGAAAGATTTAGATCCACACAATTGGGATAAAATTATTGAATGGCAAGAAAAAAAACAGGCCTATAAAAACGAATTTTATAGTTTTAAAGTTCGTGATAAAGTCATTAAAATTCCAACTCAAACCGAATCTTTATCTCATACTAAAATTCCAAAAATCTCCTTGCCCAAATACGAGGCTTGGGGCGATATTTTACAATGGATTTTACAAGAAAATGTGCCAGGTGAATTTCCATACACAGCAGGTATTTACCCGTTTAAACGAACAGGCGAAGATCCAACACGTATGTTTGCCGGAGAAGGTGGACCAGAACGCACCAATCGACGTTTTCATTATGTGAGTTTAGGCATGCCAGCCAAACGTTTGTCGACTGCTTTTGATAGTGTTACTTTATATGGAAATGACCCAAATAAACGTCCTGATATTTATGGGAAAATTGGAAATTCAGGTGTATCAATTTGCTGTTTAGATGATGCTAAAAAGCTCTATTCTGGTTTTGATTTAACCAATGCTATGACTTCGGTTTCGATGACGATAAATGGTCCTGCACCAATGATGTTGGGTTACTTTATGAATGCCGTAATCGATCAAGAATGTGAAAAACACATCCATAAAAACGGACTTGAAAAAGAGGTTACCAAAAAGATTGAAACAATCTATAAAGCCAAAGGAATTCCAAGACCTGCTTATCAAGGGGATTTACCTGAGGGAAATGATGGTTTAGGTTTGTTTTTGTTAGGTGTTACAGGAGACCAAATTTTACCAAAAGAAGTCTATGAAACTATAAAAAAAGAAGCGATTTCTAAAGTAAGAGGAACCATTCAATCTGATATTCTCAAGGAAGATCAAGCACAAAACACCTGTATTTTCTCCACAGAGTTTGCCTTACGTATGATGGGTGATGTACAAGAATATTTTATTAATAATAAAATTCGTAATTTTTATTCGGTTTCTATTTCTGGCTATCATATTGCGGAGGCAGGAGCCAATCCAATTTCGCAGTTAGCATTTACTTTAGCAAATGGATTTACTTATGTAGAATACTACCTATCTCGTGGAATGGATATCAATGATTTTGGGCCAAACCTATCCTTTTTCTTTTCCAATGGAATTGATCCAGAATATGCTGTTATAGGTCGTGTCGCTAGAAAGATTTGGGCAAAAGCCATGCGTGATAAATACAAAGCTAACCCAAGAGCACAGATGTTAAAATATCATATTCAAACATCCGGTAGATCATTGCATGCACAGGAAATTGATTTTAATGATATTCGAACTACCTTACAAGCTTTATATGCGATTTATGATAATTGTAATTCATTACATACCAATGCATATGACGAAGCCATCACCACACCGACCGAAGAAAGTGTACGTCGTGCGATGGCAATTCAATTAATTATCAATAAAGAATTGGGATTAACCAAAAATGAAAATCCGATACAAGGAGCTTTTATTATTGAAGAATTAACCGATTTAGTCGAGCAAGCAATTTATACCGAATTTGACAGAATTACAGAACGTGGTGGCGTTTTAGGTGCGATGGAAACGATGTATCAACGTAGTAAAATTCAAGAAGAAAGCATGTATTATGAAATGCTAAAACATACAGGTGAATTACCGATTATGGGAGTGAATACTTTTTTAAGTAGCAAAGGTTCTCCTACGATATTACCTCAAGAAGTGATTCGAGCTACTAAACAAGAAACCGAATACCAAATACAGATAGTTGAAAACATGCATAAAGCTAATGCAAAAGAAGTGACAGCACGATTGGTGTTATTGCAAGAAAAATCACTAGCTAATGAGAATATTTTTGAAGAGTTAATGGAGGCAGCTAAAGTTTGTACCATTGGTCAAATAACAGAGGCTTTATTTCAGGTTGGTGGTCAGTATCGTAGGAATATGTAACGCTCATCTTAAGTCCCTCCTTACTTTGACTAGGCTCAGCACAAGCAGTGAAGGACTTTTTAAATATATCCTTAAAGGCTTATAATAGAATAAACATAAATGGAAAAATTAAATGAATATTTAGCAATAGCACTTGATAAAATAGTTTTTTTTGCCCCTAAAGTAATCTTAGGATTATTTATTATTTGGATTGGCTTTAAGATTATTAAAAAAGTATCGAAATTATTAGAAATGGCTTTTTCAAAAGCGGGGTTTTCTGATACGATTCGTCCTTTTTTAGTATCAATTATTGATGCAATCTTAAAGATAGTTTTACTTTTTATTGTTGCTGGAGTTATCGGAATCGAACTCTCCATTTTTGCAACTATTATCGCGGCATCTGTATTTGCTGTAGGAATGGCTTTACAGGGAAGTTTAGGAAATTTTGCTTCGGGATTGATTGTTTTATCTATGAAACCTTATCATGTGGGAGATTGGATACAAATAGAAGATAAATTCGGGAAAGTAGAAGAAATAGGTATTTTTAATACCACCATAGTAACACCAGGAAGTAAAACAATGATTATTCCTAACGGGAAAATCACCAATGATGTGGTCACAAATTTTTCTAAAAAAGGAGTTATTCGTTTAGAGTTGGAAGTGACCATGCCTTATGATGAGGACTTTCCAAAAATAAAAGAAATTATTACTAAAGCACTTGCCCCAATTAGTAAAATATTAAAAGACCAAGTTTTAGATATTGGTATTATAGCTTTTGATACACACTTTGTAAAAATTGGTGTTTTACCCTTTGTAAAACCAGATGATTTTTGGGAAGTTACTTATGATTCGTATCGCAACATTAAATCTGCCTTTAGTGAAAATGGTATTCAAGTTGCTTATTCTGAAGGTGTAGAAATGGGCGCTATTGGGAAATAGTTTATAGGTAGACTAAAGACCACTTTATTGATAGACTCTAGACAAAAGACCGATTTGTTTTAAATACTGAATAGTCCAATAAATTATTTTTGTTGTTGTATTCTTTTTAATTGATAGAAAAGTAGGTTACCAATAAGCATTAAACCTGCCATAACATACCAAGTTACGTTAAACCCAAAATGTTTAGAAAGTTGCATTCCCATATTTGGACCAATGATAAAGCTCAACGAAAAGGTTAAGGTATATAATGCCATATAATCTCCTTTTTTCCCGTTGTTTGAGCGTGCCATAGCAAAAGTATTTGAGAAGGGGAAGCTAATCATTTCACCAATCGATAGGAATAACATTCCAAGTATTGGAAATAGAATATAAGATGATAGAGGCAATACTAAAAAACTCAAGGCAAAAAACCATCCTCCAAAAATAACCATTGAAAGGACTTTAAACTTTCTTTTTTCCAAATAGTGAACCAATGGCATTTCTAATAGAAATATTAAGAACCCATTACCAGCAAGTAGTAAGCCAATTTCTTTTTCAGACATCCCAATAATTTTATTATAATATAAAGGTAAGGTCCCAAAAAACTGCATAAAGGCAATTCCCATCATTAAAATACCTAGACAAAATAATAGATAATGTTGATCTTTATAGGGTGAAAGTAATTTTTTAGCAATAACTTGTGTTTCTTGTTTTAAACCTTCTTTTCTTTTTTTCTTTTCACTTAATAGTATCCAAATTAAAAAGGAAGCAATTATGCAAGTAATGCCATCGATCCAAAATAAACCGGTATAACTAAAGTAGGCGATGATCAATCCACCGATGGCTGGACCTGCAGAAAAACCTAAATTTATGGCTAATCTGATGAGTGTAACCGAGCGCGTTTTGTTTTTTTCAGTACTATAAGCATCCATCGCTACCCAAATTGCAGGGCGAAAAATATCAGCTATAAAGGTTAAGGTAAAAATTCCAAAGACAAATTGCCAGAAAGTTTGTAGTTGTTGTAATCCGATAAATAAAAAGCCCGTTAAGAACAGACTACTAAACATAACTTTAAAGAAACCGTATCTATCTGTTAGTTTTCCTCCAATAAAAGTTCCAAATGCAGATCCCAATCCAAAAGCACTCATAATCCATCCGACTTGCGATAAACTCAAGCCTAAATGTTTCGTTAAATATAGCGACAGAAATGGGATTACCATGGCTCCAGCTCTATTTACCAAAGTAATTAGTGCTAAATACCAAATATGGAGTGAAAGTCCCTTATATGGGTTTAGTATTTTATTTATAATTGACAAAAAATAGGTTTTTAGTCCGTAAAAGTAGCTAAAACAAACAAATTTTGTCCTGTTATACGTATATTTGAATATATTTGAATTTTTATGAAGAGTATAATCTAAATTAGGATGAATCCAATATTTTACCAAATAGTTACAAAGGCAATAGAGAGTCGAATTAAAAGAAAGAATAAATTCATTGAAAAAAGTCAGCTAAAAAAGGAATCAAGACTTTTAAAAGTGAGTTTTCGTCATATTTTAAGTGATACCTTTTTTATTAGCCTTGGTATTGTTTTAGCAGGGTTTGGCTTAAAAGGTTTTTTATTACCCAATAATTTTATTGATGGCGGCGCAATGGGTATTTCACTTTTGATATCTGAGACAACGACTATGTCACTTTCAGTTCTGATCCTTTTTGTGAATTTTCCATTTATTATTTTAGGTTATTCTCAGATCGGAAAACAATTTGCTATAAAGAGTGTTTTGGCCATTATTGGTCTTGCTTTGCTTGTGCATTTTGTACCTTATCCTCTTATCACATCAGATAAGTTATTAATAGCTGTTTTTGGTGGATTTTTCCTTGGTGCTGGAATTGGAATGGCAATTCGAGGTGGTGCCGTTATCGACGGAACAGAAGTTTTAGCCATTTTTTTAAGCAAGAAAACAGGTCTAACCATTGGTGATATCATTCTTATTTTTAATATTATAATATTTGCATTTGGCGCCTATATTTTATCAATAGAAGTTGCCTTGTATGCTATGCTAACCTATTTAGCTGCAGCAAAAACAGTAGATTTTGTGATTGAAGGTGTAGAAGAATATACAGGTATAACCATTATTTCTGATAAAAATGAACAAATTAGATTGATGATCACAGAAGAGATGGGTAGAGGTGTGACCATTTATTCAGGTAAAGGCGGATTTGGAAAAAAAGGCACTAAACTAAAGGAAATTGATATTATTTATACTGTAATTACAAGGCTTGAAATTGCAAGACTCCAAACAGAAATTGATAAAATTGATGAAAATGCCTTTGTGATTAAAGGAAGTATAAAAGACACCAAAGGCGGAATGATTAAAAGACGCCCTTTAAAATAAATTTATCAAATAACAATATGAAATATTTTAGCTTATTATTAATTCTAACCTCATTTATTGCCTGTTCACAGCAAACGATTACTAAAGAACAACAAGCACAACTTGATACAGCTCAAGATGCGCAATACAAGTTAAATTTACAATATGCTGATAAAGAAGAATCACCTTTAACAGATGCAGATTTTGAAGTTTTTCGCAGTTTAGATTTTTATCCTATAGATTTGAAATTTATTGTTAAAGCAGATTTTGTTAAAAACGAATTTCCTGTTCCTTTTGAAATGGCAACAACTACGGATAGAAAACCTATTTACCAAAAATATGGGAGTTTATATTTTACACTTGATGGTGTAGCTTGTGAATTACCTGTTTATCAAAATATGGCAGAAAATATTCCAGAAGAATACAAAAACCACATATTCGTTCCTTTTACAGATCTAACAACAGGAAAGGAAAGTTACGGTGGTGGTAGATATGTAGATTTAGAATTGCCATTTGATTCAACAGTTATTATTGATTTTAATAGTGCTTATAATCCTTACTGTGCTTATAACCACAAGTACTCTTGTGCTGTTCCACCTAAAGAAAATGATTTAAAAGTTTTTATTAAAGCTGGTGTAAAGGCTTTTTATTAAGTTTTTATGTAAAGATTTAGAAATTGTAAATTTTTATAATGAAATTGGATTATTCTATTTACAATTAAACAGTCTTTTATCTTTTTTCTTGCAGTCTCGAATTTTCGGGACGGTCTAAAGCCCTTTAAAGATTTTCATAATACTCAAAACCATCAATTATATCTAAATAAACACCATCAAATTCAGCATCTGTAATTTTTTTTAGGTAAGAATCATCATTCCCAAAAATGATATTTTGCCATGTTTCCTCCCAATATTTTACTTTAAAATTGCCTGCCCAATCTGGGTTTTCTTGATCTAACCAAGCTGGACTGTTGGTATTCCAACTACTATCCCAATAATAGCGATAGTCCTCAGCTTCGCCAATTGACATATATGAAATAACCAAACGTGAACCACCATTTGACTTGTTTTTTAGTTGCGTTACTTCAGCTGCGGTAAATTCAGTGTCATCATGAAAAAATAAATCCATGATAACTAAATCATAATTAGTTGCGGTAACCGCATTTATAAAATCGGCTTTGGTAGCAAAATTTTGTGGATTTATTAGATATAAAAAATTAGAAATATCTGATAATTGTGAGATAACATCCGTGTTTTCTCCAAAAACAGGATTTGGGTAGGTAGGAATGTTGAATAATTCTCTTTCATCAGCGGCAAAAGAAATATAACCATTTGTGCTGTTTTGTGTATAGGAATCATCCATTTTTGATGGAGTAGAACAATAATCTGTAACTAAAATAGTATTACCAGCATTTTTCGAAATATCTAAAAAAGTTCTTAAATAGGCATTTTCAACGTTAGGGGTAGCTTCATCATCATTGTCATATCCAAAAAATAAGTCTTCTTGACCATTGCCGTCAATGGCATTTAAATAGGTAGTATGAGGTGCTCCATTATCTTCTCCATCGACAGTTGCTAATTCAATTCCGTTTTGGGGAATGATTTTAAAATTAGGATTAATCATTTTTGCATAGTCACTAATTCCAATGACAAAATCACGCATTTCTTGTTTGTAATTTACCTCTGAAATAGGATTATTATCTTCAATAGAACATGTAACTAATAGTAATAATACTACTAAAAATGAAAATATTTTAGTCATGTAAAGTAAATTTGAAATTAGAAGTTAAGCAGTAAACGGAGTTTTTATTATTATATTATATGAGTTTACCCCATAAAAATCCCAAAAAAACGGCTAAGAATCCAATGACTAATGAAAGTAAGGTATATCCTATAAATCGAAAGTATTGTTCGTTGATTAGAAATTGCAGATTTTCATACATAAAAGATGAATAAGTTGTAAATCCTCCAAAAATGCCAACTGCTAAAAATGCAATTTGATTTTCAGTTAGTGTGTGATTTACAGTTTTAAGAAAGTAGCCCATTAGAAGTCCTATTGACAAACTCCCAATAATATTTACGGTAAAAGTACCATAAGGAATGTTTTCATGATTAAGTCTAAGACCGATAAGGTAGCGTAAAACACTCCCAATACCGCCTCCGATAAAAACTAAAAAAACATGTTGCATGCTATAAGTTAAAAGTTCTAGCTCAATACATTAATCTTATACATTTTAAAATTTACTAATCATAAAATTAATATATTTCTTATTGAAATATCTTATCTTTTGTGAGTTACTCTAATTTAATCTTATCAATATCCGTCCAATTCCATTTTCCAGTTACGACTCCTTTTTTTAATGTAATTATACCTGGATTTGCTCGTATTATTGTTTTGAGAGTTGTTTCATCACAATATAACATATCAAAAGGTAGTTGATATTTCTCTTGAAGTATTTTATAATCATTCATAGATGAAGCAGATAACGTATAGACTAAATAGCCTTGTTGTTGTGCTTTTTCCGCTACTGACTTTAGTTTTTCGAATGCTGTCAATTCGCTATAATCTAAACTATAGGTAATGATTAATAGTACTTTGTCAGCTTCTAAAATAATACTAGTTAAGTCATCGGTGTCATTTTCTAAAATAAAATCGTGTACAGGAGGAAAATCCTCACCATCTACATATTCCATCCCTTCAGGGATACTTTTACCAATGGCATAAGGTCTAAAATCAATAATAGGAAGGTGTTTTAATACGTAATAACTAATAAAAAGACCTCCTATGAACGTGATAAAGGGAATCCAATTGGTAAAGTTTTTACCAAACCAAGGTTTGATGTGTTTTAGGTTGAATAGTAAAAACAATATGAGTGCTCCAAAAACAATATTTTTATAGAACGTAGCCCAAGAGCTTAGTTTTATAGCATCTCCAAAACAACCGCAGTCTGTTACTTTATCATAGTAAGCCGAGTACCACGTTAGAAATAAAAACACAAACATTAACAAGGTTGTTCCCAAAACTGTAAGTTTTGGTTTAAAACCCACTAATAACATCACGCCAAGCAACAATTCTACTAGTATTAAAATAATAGAAAAGGGTAGTGCATAGGAAATCAGAAAAGTAAGATTAAGCACATCTTCACTAAAATATTCTTCAAACTTGATAGCAGATCCAATTGGATCAACCAGTTTTACAAAACCAGAAAAAATAAAAGTTGCTGCTACTAAAAAGCGAGCGAGATGGGTTAGTAGTTTAAGGTACAAAGTCAAAA
>JAUVBX010000017.1 GCA_030590985.1 Lutibacter sp.
GGTGAAACAACCATTGCCGATCCGAGTAACACCGGAATAGTTGAAGTACGTGCCTATAAAGATGTTGACTTCACCTTTACTCCATCTGAAGGAGAAACGATAACTGGGAAAAGTAATAAAGACCTACGTTTGCCTACAGGTTTTTATACTGTAAAAGCTAAAGGTTTTACAATTCCTGATATTATAATTCGAAGAGGGAAACACATTATTGTAGAAGCTATTGACAAAGGAAAAATACATGTCAATTATATACAACATGGAACAGTTGTCTGGGTTACTGATATTCACGGTAATAAAGTAGCTTCTGGTTGGACAAATGGATCTGCTGGTGGTATACCACCTATTCCACCGGGGACTTACACAGTAGCAACTGATATAGCACAAATGGAAAATGTAGCTGTACGTTCTGGAGAAACAACAACAATAGACCTTAGTGGCATCGGTCGTCTTAGTGTAGAAATGGAATTAGATGGGAAACCTGCTGGTAAAAACACACAATATTTTGTCATGAATAAGAAAGGAGAACGTATTGCACTAAACTACCTTGGAAAAGAAGTGATTTTACCAATAGGTAATTCATATACGGTTACTTGTATGGGAAATAAATGGGATAATGTAAAAATTAATGAAGAAGAATTAACCAATTTACAAGTTTATGATTATGGTCAACTAAGTGTTTGGCCTGGGCATAATAATTATTTTTATACAGTCTATGATATGGATGAAAAAAAAGTCACTAGTTATTATACACAGTACACACGATTCTTGAAAACAGGAACATACAATGTAATTATCGCTAAAGATTATAAAGTTTTAAAGACAACAAAAGTGACAATTAACGAAAATAGAACAACCGTTATTGAAAGAAAAGAATAGAAACGAATATAAATACTAATTTTTTAAATATACTATTATGAGAAAACTAACTTTATTAGCAGTATTAATAACATCTTTATTATTTGTGGCATGTGGAGACTCAAATTCAAAAGATAAAGATTCAAAAAAAGCTAAAACAGAAAAGAAAGAATCTAAAAAAGTAGAGAAAAAAGAATTAACGGTTGAGACATACTGTAAAATCAAAAATAAACAAGAGAAATTACTAATGGAAACTTATTGGGAACAATTTAAAGGGAAAGACTATGCCGATGTAAAAGAACTGTATGACCAATACAGCAAAGAATTAAGAGAAATTGAAACCAAAAATGGAGTAGAAAAGGGAGATCTTAATTCCTTTATCCGAGGACGTTACAGTGAAGTAAGTGAATATTGCAAGAATGACCCCGACACTAAAGAGTATGCAGAGTTGACGGAAGCAAAAAAGAAAATAGTAAGCCTATCATTTGCAAAGGCACAAAAAGCAATGGATGAGTCAATAGACAAAGCAATGGGTAGATAATAATATTGCTTTAACCAAAGTAAAAAGCCTATTTCTTAGAGTATCTTTGAGTAGTAAGCTTATTAAGAATCTTATAATGATGAAATGAGCACGACAAATCTTGACACACAAGGAAAAGATTAATAGCGAATTCCATCTATTACCATTAATAAATAAAATTTAAACAGATGAAATGGATTGTAATAATACTTATAATAGTTACAGTTTTAATTTTTTTTACTTCTTGTCACTCCAACCAGATAAACCTAACTTATAAAGGAGAATCCGGAGCTTCTTTTGAATATAAAGATTCTACAAAAATAGCTTTCGTAGGGAAAAAGAAAGCTTACCTAAGAGCTAAAGGAATTGCCGCTTTTCCAGATGGTGGACAACCTAAATATCTGGTGCAAGCAACAGGTATATATGTATTGGATTCAAAAAAAAATGAATTAAATCTTTTAGTTGATATTACCGAGCAAAATAAATTATCATGGAGAATTCATCGTGGTAAGATTAAACTTATTTATATGAATGATCAGGTTTTTTACAAATGGGATTTAAAACCACTGTCAGTAGATAATACTGAGGCTTATGAAGTATTAGATAAGCAGTATTTTGATGCTTATTCTATTGACATCAACACAAAAGAAATAAGTGTCATTGATACAGATAAATTTGAATCACTTTATGAAAAATTCTATAAAAAATGTGATTTAACAAAATTACACAATAACTTAGATAAAATTCCATTAGCAGATTGGGGTTTGGTTTTGCAAGAAATTAAATCAAAATCAGATAAAAAGTTTATTAAGGATATTGTTGAATTTAAAAGTAAATCAAAAATTACAAGACGAGCCATTATAGAACAAATAATTTCTAAAAAAGATCCACAAGAGATTGAGGATATATTAAAAAGACTAGACAATTACTATAATAGCCTGAAAGGATATGAGAAAGCCAAACAAACTATACATTATGATGAAACATATAAAAGTATTCAAGAACTACTGTAAGAAGGGTTTTATGTTTTTATTATTTAGTAGTCTTTTTTATAATGTTGCATGTGGACAAAAACTTGCAAAATGGGAGGAGATATTTTTGTGGGACTTAGGTGACAAACAGAAATATATTGATTATAGTGTGTCAGGGATTTCTCCTTATGATACAGATTTGAAAGTAAACCAATATTCCCCGATAAATCTTTTTGATGCAGATTTTAAAACCTGCTTTGTTTGTTGTCAGGCAAAAGAAATATCAAAAAACGCTCTATTTTTAAAATTATCAAAGAATAGAAGTGCGGTTTTAAATATTTTTTCGGGTTATGGAAAAAATAAGACTTTATATACTGAAAATGCACGACCCAAGAAATTAAAGTTCAGTGTTTATGCTGCTATAAATCCAGAAGCACATGTTTCAGAATTGGGTGTAATGTATAAAGCTATCAAGTTTCCTAGAGAACAAATTGTTGAGCTTCCAGATGTCTTTGGGGTTAAATCAATTCCTTTGGACTTTGCTCAAGATGACTTGTCTAATTTTTTAAATAAAATAAGCAAAACCTATAATGCCGATTTTGAGATACCAAAAGCAGAAAATTGTTTAATCCTAAAAATTGAAATTGAAGAGATATATTTTGGTTCAAAATACGAGGATGTCTGTATTTCTGAGTTGTTTTTTAATGATCGTCTTTCTTCTTCAAATCTAACTCAAGAAGGAAATAAATTACAAGAAGATAATAATGTAGATATAAATGATAGAGATAAACAATTAACACCAAATAGTATTATTCACTATAAAAAAGACACCGATATTAATTTTATTTCAAAACTCTATCCAAACCAGAGATATAGTAATAAAGAGAACTGGGATAAATGGTTTATTTATTCTAATTCAGAAAAAACCTTCAATTACTACAGCAAAGATTATCAAATAGTTGTGTGGAACGAAGTTAACCATCCTAATGTTGATATGCAAATAGAAAATTTCAATTATGGTGGGATTCTTATTCTAAATAATGACGAAATAATTTATTCAAATAATAGATTATTTCAATCTATTGAGAAAATAATTAAATATAAAAATGAAATATTTATTATTTTTCTTGAAGTAATTGCTAATAAGGGCTATGAAGAAAATTTTCTAAAAATTGCAAAATATGAAAATAATTCTCTTACTTTTTTACATTCAATCATGATTAAAGATAGTGATATAGATGCTACAGGGACTTTCCATAAAGAAGCAAATATTATATACACTGATATAAATAATGATAATATTATGGATGTTAGAATTGAGCTATATGATTATGAAATTGTCGATTTTAAAAAAACTAATAATAAAGAATTAATTAAAACTAAAGATATTATTTTAGAATAAATATAAAACAATCAATAACAATTCTAATATCACTTTAAAAAATTAATAAATGTTACGTAAAATAACACCTTTTCTAATTTTAGCAATACTCATATTCATTTTTTCAATCTATATCCTAATTAAAGAAAGAGAAGGATGGGGTATATTTTTTGTATTTACTTTCTTTATAATTGCGATAATAATTTTCTTTATTGACCTTGGACTCAGCAAATGGATAAACGATTATAGGTTACTGCTTTTAATAGAATCTATTATAATTGCAATTATCATTTTTACATACACTTATAAACATCGTACTAAAACTTTAATACTACCATCAAACTTCGACAAAGAATATGTAACACTTATTTATGGAGTGGATAATAATATAGATTTGTCTATTTCAGCACTAACCTGGTCTAAGCAAATTAAAATACCTGAAAATGGCATTTTATTGACATCTTCTAAGGCTAATATGAATTTACCAGATACTAAAATTAAATTAAAATCGGGAATATATTTAAATTCATATCAAACCAAAATAAGATTTAAGAAAATGGTAGAATCATCATTTAAATCTAATGGACAGGTTTATAAATTTAGAACATGGAAAATTAAAGAAGGATTCTGTTGTACGTTTTCAAAAGAAGAAATTAAAAAATATACCACTGAGTTAAAATATCAATTCGAAATAAATAAAGACAATGTCTTAAAATGAATAAATACAATATAATCTAAACCAACCCCGTAAATCCAAGAAAAGCCAAAGACAATAGTCCAGCTACTAATAAATTGATAGGAACTCCTTTCATTCCTTTTGGGATGGTAGCTAATTCTAAATGTTCACGAATACTTGCAAAAAGAATCAATGCTAGTGCAAAACCAATAGAATGAGAAATTGCAAAAAAGGTCGCTTTTAATAAACTTGTATTTTCTAATCCCAATGCTAAAATAGCGACGCCTAATACCGCACAATTTGTCGTAATTAAGGGTAAAAAAACACCCAATGCCTGATATAAGGGCGGACTTACTTTCTTCAACATAATCTCAACCATTTGTACCAAAGCGGCAATAACCAAAATAAAAGTGATAGTACGTAAGTATACCAACCCTGTGGGTACTAAAACATATTGATGTAATAGATAGGTAACCACTGTCGCAATAGTCATTACAAAAAGTACGGCACCTGACATTCCAACAGAAGTCGAAACCTTATTAGAAACTCCAAAGAAAGGGCAAATACCCAAAAATTGTGCTAAAACAATATTGTTTACAAATACGGCGGCTATTAATATGAGGATGTATTCCATTAGTTAAAAGTTGAAAGTTAAAAGTCCAAAGTTGGAAATCCGAATTTTATTTTTTATATGTTTGAATCTATTTGTCATTTGGTATTTTTAATCTTAAATGACCTACACTTTAATTGTAAATTTATTAAATACTGCAGCCAAATAAGCCAAGGCAATAAAAGCACCTGGCGGTAAAATAAACAGTATAAATGTATTGGCATTTTCTGATACAAATTTTAATTCGAAAAGGCTACCATTTCCTAAAATTTCTCTAGTTGCACCGAGTAATGTTAGGGCTAACACAAAACCGATTCCCATCCCTAAAGCATCAATTATTGAGGAATACAAATTGTGTTTTGAAGCAAAGGCTTCTGCTCTTCCTAATATCAGACAATTCACCACAATTAAAGGAATAAATATCCCTAATTGCTCATAAAGAAATGGAATAAATGCTTCTAAAACCATTTCTACAATCGTTACAAAAGAAGCAATAATGATAATAAATGCAGGGATACGAACCTTGCTTGGTATTTGTGATTTCACCAAGGAAACCACAATGTTTGACATCAGTAAAACAAAGAGTGTTGCGACGCCCATTCCTAAACCGTTAAAAGCGGATGAGGTGACACCCAATGTAGGACACATCCCTAATAACATCACAAACACAGGATTCTCCTTGATGATGCCCTTTATGAAATTTTGTTTTTGATCTATTATTGTTATCATAATACTTTATTTATGCTTTACGCAATATGCTGCATGCCCTACTTTTTACTTTCAACTTTCAACTTTTTACTCTTCAAAAATTCATCATACGCCATTTGAACAGCTTCACTAAATGCTCTAGAAGTAATCGTTGCTCCTGTTAAAGCATCAATCTCACCGCCGTCCTTTTTCACTTTGATATTAAATGACTCTAAATTTTTATCTCTGTATTGAGAGATAAACTTTTCATCTTTCATCTTAGTTCCCAAACCAGGTGTTTCCTTTTGCTCTAAGACCACCACATTCTTTATAGTTCCTTCCTTTTTAAACCCAATCATCAATTTTATCAATCCGCTAAAACCTTTGTTTGTAGAACCTACAACAGCTGTTCCAACCCAATTTTTATCAAAATAAGCAGGATACATTTCTACACTATCCTTTGCTTTTTCAGATTTTACCAATTCAATATCGGCAACTGGATTATTTGTAAATTCGGGTAACACTAATTTTAAAGCCTTTATTTTACGTTCTAATTTTGCTTTGGCTTTTGGCCCCTTGGTTATATCGTTTACAAAACCTAATGATAAACCAGAAACTAAGGTTATTATCAAAAGTGTAATAATCATATTTGAAAATGTGGACTCTTTTTTACTCATAAGTCTTAACTTTTAATTTTAATTTTACTTCCAAATCTCCTTGGTTTGAAATACGTATTAATAAGAGGTACAAAGGCATTCATTATCAAAATTGCAAATGAAACTCCTTCGGGATATGCACCAAACTGACGAATAACTACTGTTATTAGACCAATACCTATCGCAAAAATAATCATACCTTTTCGCGTCATCGGACTTGTAACCAAATCTGTAGCCATATAAAAAGCTCCTAAAATAGCACCACCCGCTAAAAGATGAAACAACGGGCTTGCATAATGCTCAGGATTTACTAACCAAAAAATCCCTGTTATTACTGCCATTGTCCCTAGCATCGTAACAGGAATATGCCAGGAAATAACCTTTCTAATCAGTAGATAAACTCCACCGAGAAGCAAAGCTAACGCCGACATTTCTCCCAGTGAACCGCCTGTTATACCTAATAACATATCCATATTAGATGGTATTTGAGAAGCAAGTGAGGTCATGGTTTCACCAAACTGTAAACCTTCTTTAACAATACCTAGAGGAGTTGCGCCAGTAACAGCATCTACAAGTTTGCCCTGGTTTTCAATAGCATTTGGCCAAGAAGTCATTTGAACAGGAAAAGAGATCAATAAAAATACCCGACCAACAAGAGCTGGATTAAATATATTAAAGCCAAGACCTCCAAATGATGATTTTGCAATTCCTATTGCCACCAAACTTCCTACTATAATCATCCATATTGGCAAATTTGATGGTAAGTTAAATGCTAATAATACACCTGTAAGTAAAGCAGAGCCATCAGTAATGGTCAATTCTGTTTTTAACAAATACTTTTGAATTAAAAACTCAAAAAGTATACAAGAGGCTACGGCAACTGCCGTAACAAGTAGTGCTCCAATTCCAAAGACATAAAGCGAAACTAAAAATGCGGGTATTAAAGCAATAAGCACATCATACATCAATTTTTTTGATGTTCTACTGGAATGTAAGTGTGGTGATGCTGATATAATTGGTGTAGCCATTTCTTATTAATTTTGTTTACACTCGTTTGTTAATTTTTTTCCAAATCTAATATAGTCTAGTAAAGGTCTATGTGAAGGACAAACATAGCTACACGAACCACATTCTATACACGTCATGATATCTTCTGCATAAGTTTTTTCCCACATATGTTTTTCTGTTAAATTCATCAATAAATGAGGTTCTAAACCCATCGGACAGACATAAACACACTCACCACAGCGAATACAATTTGTAGATTCTCCTCTATGGGCCTCATCATCAGAAAGTAAAACGATTCCTGAAGTTCCTTTGGTAACGGGAGTTTTTAATTTCTTAATTGCTTTCCCCATCATTGGGCCTCCATTTAATATCTTTCTAGTATCTTCTGGGACACCTCCAACAGCTTCTAATAAATCTTTAACAGGTGTTCCAATTTTCACCCAAAAATTTGAAGGATTTTTGAGTTTTTTTCCAGTTACGGTAACTACTCTTTCTATGAGTGGTTTGTTGTGTTGTACCGCTTGATAAATGGCATAAATAGTTCCTACATTGTGAACAATAACACCGACATCAATTGGCAGTCCATTTTTTGGAACTTCTCTATTTAATATAGCCTTAACCAATTGTTTTTCACCACCTTGTGGATATTTTACCGCAAGAGCAACAACTGATATTCCTTCTTCATTTTTGGTTAGATTTTTAAAAAGAGCTATCGCATTTTTTTTATTATTTTCTATACCAATAATTGCTTTTTCGATATGTAATGCGTGTAATAATATTTTAATTCCGATAAGTATTTCATCAGCTCTTTCTAACATTAATCGGTGATCGGCAGTTAAATAGGGTTCGCACTCAACTCCATTGATAATTAGATGGTCCAGTTTTTTATCTTCATTTATGTTTAACTTCACATGCGTAGGGAAAGTGGCGCCACCCAATCCTACGATTCCAGAATCTGTGATATGTTTTAAGATTTCTTGTGGTGATAGTATAATTTCTTTTTTGAGTGGATAGACAATATCTTCAAAGTTTACAGGATCTTTTGCGTCTGTCTTTATAACAATACATTGTATTTGATATCCGCGACTATCAAAAATCTTATCGAGCTTGGTTACAACACCTGCGACAGGAGAATGGATATTAGCAGAAACGAAACCAGCTGATCTTGCAATTACTTGTCCGATTGCTACCTTCTCTTTTTTTTCTACGATTATTTCTGAAGGGATACCTATATGTTGCGAAATGGGCACATGTACCACCTTGGGTGTTTCCAATCTTTTTATCTCCTTTGTAGAAGTTAGCTTGTTTTCGGCTGGGTGAATACCTCCTTTTGAAAAAGTTCTAAGCATTGTTGTTGTTTATATCAATAGTTTGTATTGTTTTTATCTCCTTTTTTTCTTTTGACTTTTTCTTTTTCCTAGGTGGAAAATTAGTTTCAATGATTGCATTTGTCGGACAAACATCCACACATTTTCTGCAAAGTGTACAAGCATCGGCATCAATATATGCTAAGAAATTTTCTAAACTTATAGCATCGTGTGGGCATTCTTGAACACATAAAGAACATCCGATACATGCAGCGGCACAGGCTTTTTTTGCGACACCACCTCTTTCTTGGTTTTTACAAGCTACATATATTTTTAAATCACGTTTATTACGAGGTCGAAATTCAATCAAATCTTTTGGACAAGCAGCAATACAAGCACCACAAGAAGTACAATTATCTGTAATAATTACGGGTAATCCTGTTTCTGAATCCATATACATAGCGTCAAAATCACAGGCAGCTACACAATCTCCTTTACCTAAACATCCATATTGACAATCAGTTTCTCCACTGAAAACCATTTCAGAAATAGCACAAGAATCTGGGCCTTCAAACTGAGTTGTTTTGGGTCTTACACTACAACTTCCATTACATAACAACACGGCAACTGTTGGTTCCTTTTCCGCTACTTCTTTTCCTAATAAAGTTGCAATCGATTTCATAACTTCATTACCACCAACAGGACAAAAAAGATTTGAAATATCATCCTGAGTTACCAACTTTTCAGCAAAAGCTCTACAACCTGGCGAGCCACAACCTGCACAGTTGGCAGCTGGTAAAAGGGCATCTACTTGTTCTATCAATGGGTCTTCATAAACATAAAACTTTTTAGATACCACATATAATACAATAGCTGCAATTGCACCAAGGGCCATCAATAATAAAACGCTATATAAAATTGAATCTGACATTTTTAATTGTGTTTTAATACAGAAACTGTAAATATCTTTCTGAGGGTATTTTGGTTAAAATAAAGCAAAAGATAATAAGGAATCAAAACAAAAAGTGCTAATAAACCGGCTATCCACTCTTTTACAAATAAAGAAGTGATGATTAAAACACTAAATAAAAGAATGAAAGGAAATACGTATCCCCAAAAAACTGCTTTTAAACCCAAACTATTTTCCATAACAACATCCACTCGTTCATTAATCGATAAAGTATGATTATTTTGGATTTCAACAATTTTAATGTCCGAATCGGAAACACCACAGGCGGATTTGGCATTACAAGCAGCACAATTAATATTTCCATCTAAAGATATCTCAATACGATTAGCAGTTATCTTAGAAACATAGCCTGCGTGTTTTATACTATTATTTGTATTGTTTTCCATAATAAATCAAACCATTTTTTCTTTCAATCCTCTAAATTAAAAGCAATTGAGAGTTTAAATAATGATAATTGTTAGCTTTTCCATTAAATAAAAGTAAAGATAAAATTACATTAAATGTAACAAACATTACAATGTTTAACAAAATATGACTTTATCTACTTGTTCATTACGTTTTTTGAAATAAAAAGGGATTGTTGATAAAAATTGTAAAGTGACCAATCTAAAATGCCTATATTTTTATACTTTTAAAACCGCTTATTTCATATAGATGTACTTAATATTTGACACAGAAACTACTGGTTTACCAAAGAATTACAAGGCACCAATTACCGATACAGATAATTGGCCACGATGTGTACAAATTGCTTGGCAACTACATGACGAGCTTGGGAATCTTATTGAAAATCAAGATTTTTTAATTCAACCTGAGGGATTTAACATTCCTTTTGAATCAGAGAAAATTCATGGAATTTCTTCGCAATTAGCTCAAGAAAAAGGTGTGCCACTTAATGAGGTTTTAAATATTTTTAACGATGTAATAGAAAAAGCGAAATTTGTAGTCGGTCAAAATATTGAATTTGATTTAAACGTCATGGGATGTGAATTTTACCGAATAGGTATTGAAACATCACTTAACCAAAAGCAATCTTTAGACACTTGTACAGAAACTACTGCTCAACTTTGTAGATTACCTGGAGGTAGAGGAGGAAAATTTAAATATCCCACACTTACCGAACTACACCAACATCTTTTTAATACTCCTTTTTCAGAAGCACATAATGCAACTGCTGATGTTGAAGCGACAACACGATGTTTTTTCGAACTAGTACGCCAACAAATATTCACAGCAACCGAATTACAAATTTCCCAAAACCAATTTGCAGATTTTAATACGCATAATCCCAAGCCTATTCAAGTAGTAGGTTTAAATCACTTAAATCTTAAAGAGGAAAGTAAAAAACTAAAAAAGAAAGATTCCACAAAAGAAACTACCACAAAATCTTTAGAAAAATATAGTGGTGTTTTGGAGAATATTCCTTTTTCACATCTCCATAATCATTCTCAATTTTCAGTTCTAGAGTCGACTTCTAGCACATCTGATTTAATTCAGAATGCTATAAAAATGAATATGCCCGCGGTAGCTCTAACAGATTTAGGAAATATGATGGGAGCTTTCAACTTTGTACAAGAAGCAATAAGTATTAATAAAAAAATTAAAAAAGAAAACAAAATTTCATTTTTTGAAGCCTTAAATACAAAATATAAAAACGCCAATGAAGAAGATAAAATTATTGATCTAAAAACCTTAGACGATAAGAAATATAAAAAATTGAAGGTCGACAAAGAAGTTGCCGAAGAATTAAATGTAGAACTTAAAAAAGGAATTATACCCATCGTTGGTAGTGAATTCTATGTTTGTGAAGAGCATACCGATAAAAAAACTAAAGATAATGGCCATCGCATAGTGCTGCTTGCAAAAAACAAACAAGGATACCAAAATTTAACAAAATTATCATCCATATCCCATACCAAGGGTTTTTATTATGTACCCCGTATCGATAGAAAACTACTTTTAGAATACAAAGAAAATTTAATTGCACTGAGTGGAAATTTATATGGTGAAATTGCGAATAAAATTTTAACAATTGGCGAAAAACAAGCTGAAGATGCACTGATCTGGTGGAAAGAAACTTTTAAAGATGATTTTTATTTAGAAGTAATGCGACATGGTTTAGAGAGTGAAGATCATGTTAATGAGGTCATAGCCCACTTTGCTGAAAAGCATCTAGTTAAAATCGTCGCAACAAACAACACCTATTTTATTAAACAAGAAGATGCCGAAGCACAAGATATTTTAGTTTGTGTAAAAGAAGGTGAACAACAAGCAACACCCAAAGGTCGTGGACGTGGTTATCGTAGAGGTTTAGATAACGACACCTATTATTTCAAATCGCAAGACGAAATGAAAAATTTGTTTACTGATTGGCCAGAAACTATTAGTAATATTGATGAAATTGTCAAAAAAATAGAAACCTATGAATTAGCTAGAAAGGTTTTGTTACCCAAATTTAAAATTCCTAAAGAATTTGAGAATCCTGATGATGAGAAAGATGGAGGTGTTCGTGGTGAAAATATTTATCTAAAACATCTAACCTATGAAGGTGCAAAAAAACGTTGGAATACCATTACTGACGAAATTCGTAAACGTCTAGATTTTGAATTAGATACAATTAGTGATTCTGGATATCCAGGATATTTTCTTATTGTATGGGACTTGATTGCCGAAGCGAGAAAGATGGGTGTTTCAGTTGGCCCTGGACGTGGCTCTGCTGCTGGTTCGGCAGTTGCTTATTGTCTCTGGATAACTAATATCGATCCGATTGAATATGACTTGCTTTTTGAACGTTTCTTAAATCCTGAGCGTATATCAATGCCAGATATTGATATCGATTTTGATGATGATGGACGTCAAAAAGTCATTGACTATGTTACCCAAAAATATGGACAACAAAATGTTGCACAAATCATTACTTATGGAACACTAGGAGCAAAATCATCTATTCGTGATACGGGTCGTGTGATGAACCTTCCCTTACACGAAACTGATCGAATCGCCAAACTCTTACCACTTGTTAAGTTAGATACCATATTTAATGAAACAGATAAAAACAAACAAAAAATAAAAGATCTACGCAAGGAAGAGCAACTAAACGTAAATGAAATAAAAAATATTGCTGATGGCGAAGATTTAGAAGCTTTTACTATTCAACAAGCTCAAAAAATTGAAGGTTCTATCCGTAATATAGGTGTTCATGCATGTGGTTTTATCATCACTCCAGAAGAAATAACTAACTTAATACCAATTGCTACTGCCAAAGATACCGATATGTATGTTACTCAATTTGACAATTCGGTAGTTGAAAGTGCAGGTCTACTAAAAATGGATTTCCTAGGCCTAAAAACTTTAACGCTTATAAAAGATACAGTTGAAATTGTCAAAGCTATCCATAAGGTCGAATTAGATCCTGATAAATTTCCATTAGATGACGAAAAAACCTACAAGCTTTTTCAGAAAGGAGAAACTATCGGAATCTTTCAATTTGAATCAGTGGGAATGCGAAAAAGTTTAAAGAATTTAAAACCTTCTGAGTTTGCCGATCTCATTGCTATGGTGGCTCTATATCGTCCCGGACCGATGGATTATATCCCCCAATATGTAGAACGAAAACATGATATCTCTAAAATTGAGTATGACTTGCCTGAAATGGAAAACATCCTTAAAGAAACATATGGTGTTACTGTTTATCAGGAGCAAGTAATGCGACTTTCCCAAATTCTTGCTGACTTTACTGGAGGTGAAGCTGATATATTGAGAAAAGCAATGGGAAAAAAACAAATAGCCACTCTTAACAAAATGAAACCTCGTTTTATCAAGAATGGTTATAAAAATGGACATCCAAAAGATATATTAGAAAAAATATGGAAAGATTGGGAAAAATTTGCTTCTTATGCATTTAATAAATCACATGCCACTTGCTATGCTTTTATTGCCTATCAAACTGCCTATTTAAAAGCACACTATCCAGCTGAATTTATGGCTGCAACTTTATCCAACAACATGAGTGACATCAAAAAAGTTACTTTTTATATGGATGAGTGTCGCCATAGTGGTATAGAGGTTCTTGGTCCTGATGTAAATGAATCTTGGTACAAATTTGCTGTGAATAATAAAGGAGCAATTCGTTTTGGCATGGGGGGAATAAAAGGTGTTGGTCAAGGTGCTGTAGAGTCTATTGTTGCTGAACGAAAGAAAAACGGAAAATATAAATCAATTTTCGATTTTGCAAAACGTGTAGAATTACGTGCTGCCAACAAGCGTGTATTTGAAGGTTTAGCATTGGCTGGTGGATTTGATTCATTTACCGACACACACAGAGCACAATATTTTTCAGTTGGAGAAAAAGATAAAACATTTATTGACAAAGCTATTCGCTTTGGCAATCGATATCAAGAAGATGCAAACTCATCGCAAATGTCCCTTTTTGGGAGCACAGGTGCACAAAGTATCTTACCCGAACCAGAAATCCCTGAGGCTGAAGAATGGACGATCATGGAAAAACTGTCTAAGGAAAAAGCAGTCGTCGGAATTTATATTTCTGGCCATCCTTTAGACGATTATAAAAATGAATTAAAATATTTCTGTAATGCACAATTAAACATATTACAAGATCAACAAAAATTAATTGATCGTGATATCAGTATTGGTGGAATTATTACTTCTGTAACGCATCGTGTCTCAAAAAATGGAAAAGGTTGGGGCTTATTTACAGTAGAAGATTATTCCGATTCTCATGAATTTAGAATATTTGGCGAAGAATACCTACGATACAAACATTTTTTAGTTCCTAATGCTTTTCTATTTATAAAACTAAAAATTGTAAAAGGATGGAAAGAAGGAGAAACTCGGATGCGGTTCAATAAGTTTATGATGTTACAAGATGTTTTAAAAAACCAATCTAAAAAAATTACTTTTCAATTTGAAATCAAAGAAATTACTGAACAATTAATTCAAAAGTTAGCTGAACTAATTAAAACACATAAAGGAAAAAAAGAATTAAGTTTTTTAGTTTATGAGATAAAAGAAGAATTAAAATTACATATGCCTAGCAGAAAGTTTAAAATTGACATTTCTAATAATTTACTCGAAGAACTCAAGGAAAACAGATGGCTTTTTACAATAAAATAAAACCATTTATATATCAAATCCTATTACTACTTATTCTATCCCCTTCACTTAAGGGACAAGAAACAGGTAGTTATTGGCAAATTGATTATGCAAAAGGGAGTATAATTAAGCATAAAAAAATTGTCAGTTCATTATTTATTGAATATCCTAATTTAACAAGTATTGGTTGGCATAAAACAGCCAAAAATGGAACATTGTGGAAAGAACGATACAACTATCCTGATTGGGGGTTTGTTTTTATGTATCAACAATTTAACAATGTAAACTTAGGTGAAACAGCTTCTTTAAATTATACAACTACATACTATTTGAGAGATAGAAATGCTAAAAATCAATTAAAGTTACAAATCGGATTTGGAAGTGGATACAATACAAAACCCCTAGATTTTGAAACAAATTTATCGAATATTGTGATGACAAGTCACTTCCTATTTTCCCAACATTTTAAATTTAACTATACACATTCTAATATATTTAATGGAGTTGGTTTACATACAGGAATTACCTTTACTCACTTTTCAAATGGTGGTTTTAAAAAACCTAATCTAGGTATTAATTCTATTTTTCTAAATCTAGGATTAAGTTATGATAACAGAAAAGCTTCTCATGCCTATACAAGATTAGTTGAAAAAGAAAATTTTTCAAAACAACCTATTCATTTTAGTTTAAGCATAAATGGCGGTTTTCATGAAACAAAACCTAGGCTTGGACTCGATCCTGTTTATTTTATAAGTGGTTTCGCACATAAGAGAATTGGTTATAAATCAGGCTTACAAATAGGTCTAGATTTTTTTAATTCTCAATCTATAAAAGAATATGCTTACTATAGGAATCTTATCGATATTGAAAATTCAGATAGTAAAGCTAAAGATCACAGACAACTAGGTGTTTTTGTAGGGCACGAGTGGTTCTTCAACAAATTATCATTAGAAACACAGCTAGGATATTACCTATATAAGCCATTTGATGAAAGTGCTCCTATATATCAAAAAATTAGTTTTAAATATTTTTTAAATAAAAATAAATCAGCTTTAAGTGTCAATTTAAAAATTCATTACTTTAATGCTGATTTTATAAGCTTAGGTGTTCATCGTCAAATATTTTAATATGCATAAAACAATTTGGATCATATTGATAATACTGAGTATTTCTTGCGAAAAAGAATGTACGGAAGCTATGGGCACTATTGTACAACAAGAAATAGTCACAGATTACTTTGATAAAATTATTGTTAATTCTGGTATTGAACTTATTATACAAGATAGTAGTTCACAAAAAGTAATTATAGAAACAGGAGAGAACAAATTAGATAATGTATATATTTCAGTCGACAATGATGTATTAGAGCTTCAAGCAGATGGATCTTGTTTTCTTAACCCTTCTTTTGAAGCCGTCAGAGTATATGTTAACAGTCCTAATATCACCTCTATACGTAACTCTAGTGAGTATACTATCAGTTCTGATGGGGTATTAAACTATCCTGAACTAAAATTATTGACAGAAAATAATCAAAATGAGTATGCTAATTTTGGTGATTTTTATTTAACAGTAAGTAATAATAAAATTACTGTGATTTCAAATGGTATGTCAATTATTCAAATTTCAGGTAGCACTAATACTTTGAAACTATATTATTATAATGGAATTGGGAAATTTGAAGGTAAAGATTTAATTGTACAAAGTGTAGATCTTTTTCATCGAGGTGACAATAGTCTAAAAGTAAATCCACAACAATCATTGACAGGTGAAATTTATTCTACAGGCAATGTGTTATCTTACAATCATCCTTCTGTTGTAGAAGTTTTAGAACACTATACTGGCAAATTGATCTTTGAATAATTAATTTTGTGTTAATTCTCTGAACAAATTTTCTAAATTTATGCTTATACGAGTCAGATTTAAAATCTTAAGACCATTTTCATGAGCAAAATCAAAAACGCTAGATCTCATATCATCCTTAAGATTAAAAGTTAATTCCCAAGTTGTTTCATGAATATTTTTAATATTTTTTAATTTAGGTAAGGATTCTATCAATTGCTTTTCAACTAATTTGTCAAATTCTACTTCTATAAGTTGCTCTTGCTCGTTTTGCATATCTTTCAAATAACGATCAGCAACGATCTTACCTTTATTTATAATAATTACTCTATCGCAAACCGCCTCAACTTCTTGCATAATATGCGTTGAAAAGAGTACTGTTTTATTTTTTCCTTTCTCTTTAATTAAGTCTCTTATTTCTACCAATTGATTAGGGTCTAATCCTGTGGTAGGTTCATCTAGTATTAACACATCAGGATTGTGTAATAAAGCAGCTGCAAGTCCAACCCTTTGACGATATCCTTTAGACAATTCCTTTATTTTTTTGTTAGCTTGTGAAGCTAAACCAACTTTATTAATAATTGAAATTATCTGCTCTTTAGAAACTTTGTATATCTCTGCATTAAAAGCTAAATATTCTCTAACAAACATTTCTGTATATAACGGATTATGTTCTGGCAAATAACCAATGGCTTTTTTAGTTTCCATTAGATTTTTAGAAATGGATTTCCCACTTATAAATACCTCACCCTTAAAATCTTCTAGGAATCCTGTAAGAATTTTCATCACAGTAGATTTTCCAGCACCATTGGGCCCTAAAAAACCTACTATTTCTCCTTTTTTGATAGTGAAGCTAATATCGTCAACTGCTCTTTCCGAAGCATATGATTTTAATAGATTTGAAACTTGAATAGACATGGAGCAAATGTAACAAAAAGTCGGCAGTATTCAGTTTAACATTATTCTTAAAAATATGTGTAACAATTTCTAATCTCTAACGTCGAATAACTGAATACCAAAAAAATGTTTCATTAAAAAATTAAAATCCTATGAGTTTTTGGCGTGTTTTATTAGCCATTCTTTTTCCACCACTAGCTGTTATTGATAAAGGTTGTGGTTCTGTATTAATTACTTTATTATTAACTCTGGCTGGTTGGGTGCCAGGAGTGATTGCGGCATTAGTTATCTTAAATAATCCTAAATAAAAGTATTAATTTCACATTTAACTTTTAGTTGCAAATTGCAAACAACACAAACTTAAAACCCTTACCTTTGTGGTCAAATTTAATTTACATTAAAATGAAAAATCTACGTTATTTATTTATCGCACTTATAGCAATTGTTATTACTTCTTGTCAATTTACGGAAGAAATCACTATTAATAAAAATGGTAGTGGTAACTACAAACTCAATGTAGATATGGGTGGTATGATGGATGCCATGAATGGAATGGAAAAAAATGATACTATTCAAAAAGAATATGAAAAAATTGATTCTATTTTTTATATGAAAGAACTTTTAGAAGCAAATAAAGATAGTATTTCAAAATTATCAGACAGTGAAAGAAAAACTATTGAGGCTTTAAAAGACATGAAAATGCATATTAAAATGGATGAAGAAAAGGGAGAAATGCTTATCGATTTTATCTTAGATTTTAAAAATATCTCAGAATTAGACAACATCAAACAGAAAGTAGAAAAAGCACAACAACTACAGGATAACAAAGGAAAGGAAGATGCGAGTGTTGAAAACCACGAAGTTATGTATTCTTATAACAAAAGAGTATTTGAACGTAAGGTAATCATGAAAGATTTAACTGCTGAAGAACAAGAATCCTTCGATAAAAATATGGCACAGGGCAGCATGTTTTTATCAGGAAGTAAATACAAACTCATCTATCATTTTCCTAAGAAAATTAAAAAGGTAAATTATTCTGATGCACAATTTTCAGATGATCATAAAACATTAATTATTGAGGTTGAAATGGATAGCATTATTGCAAATCCAAAACTACTTGATTTAGAGGTGATATTCTAGTCTATGTCCAAAATTCAATATAAAGACTTAGGATTTTTGGCTTATGATAAGACATTAGCAGTACAGCTAAAACACTTTGAGTATATAAAGAATTTAAAACTTTTAAATAGAGATCAAAGAATAACTAAAACCACTCCAAATTACTTTTTTTTTGTAGAACACCCTCATGTATATACTATGGGTAAAAATGGGAATACAGCTAACGTATTACTCGATTCACAACAACTTAAAGAAAAAAAAATAGCTTATTATCATACCAATCGCGGTGGCGACAGCACTTATCATGGACCAGGGCAAGTTGTAGGATATCCAATTTTAGATTTAGATAACTTTTTCTCTGACATACACGCTTATATGCGAAAGTTAGAAGAAGTAATCATTCTAACAATTGCTGAATATGGTCTAAAAGGAGAACGTAGCAAAGGTGAAACAGGGGTTTGGTTAGATCTTGAAACTTCTAGAGCTCGAAAAATTTGTGCAATGGGTGTATACACTTCTCGTTGGGTTACAATGCACGGTTTTGCTTTGAATGTTAATACTGATTTAAACTATTTTAAGGGTATTATACCCTGTGGCATTACCAATAAAGGAGTTACCTCTTTAGCCAAAGAATTAGGAAAAGAGATTGATGAAAGTGATGTTAAAGAAACTATTCTTAAGTATTTTTCTGATGTGTTTAATACTGAATTTGTTAATTTTATTAAATTTTAGATATATCTAAATATATTCTCTTTCTTATAATGATATTATTCTAATATTATTTTTTTCACAACTACTAAAGCATCTGTTTGAATTTTTACAAAATATATTCCTTTAACATATTCAGTTAAATTAACTTGTAATTTATTAGAATGGGTTAGTTTATTTGACGCATAAACAATTTGATAATTAGAATTTGTTACAGTAATTGATTGAATATTTTCATTATTAATTGTGAAAATACCAGTTGATGGGTTAGGAAACAAACTAATAAATAAATTGTCATTAAATTCCTCAATATTTAGTAACAATCCTTCACCCCAATATATGACCAAAAATGGCGATATGTCTCCTTCTGTCCATACTACAGAAATAGTATTATTTATATGAGTAGGTGTATTTGGATATTCAGACTCAACACTTGTAGAATTACTGATATTTATGAAGTTAGACCAAGTATTAAGTGCTATATCATACTTTTTATAGGCAATTTCATAATAAACACCGCCAATTTTTTCAGCCCAGAAAACATATAAATTCCCTTGTGAATCTGTTGAAATCGATGGATGTGCTGATGCTTCAGCAGTATTACTAATGTTAGTGTGATTTATATCCCAAATTCCTGCAGTACATTTTTTGTATAATATTTCACGATTCCCCGATTCAGAATCTTTCCATACAAGGTGAATATCTCCATTACTGTCAGTTACTGCACAAGGATCCATTGTGGCATAGCTTCCATTTCCTGTTGTATTGCTAATATTTGTATAATCAACATCCCAACCTGTACCAATAGTAAATTTTCTATATAAAACCATTTTATCATTGTTAATATCTTCACCTGAATCTTTCCAAAAAGCAAATACATTATTATCATTATCAATGGTAAGCGTTGGATACTCAGATGCTCCAAACGAATTACTAATATTTACTGGTGTTTCCCAATCACTACCTGATATATATTTATTATACCAAATTTCAGAATTAGGCGTTGACATATAACCCGCTTTTTGCCATACACAATGTAAATTATTCTCAGAATCAATTGCTAATACAGGTCGTGAAACAGCGGCAATATAATTTGTGTCGTGGTATACATAATCTATTTCACTCCATGTTGTATTAGAGTATGTTCTGTGAACAATATCATAGGCATTTATTCCTCCAAGTTTATACACAAGATGTAAAATATTGTCAGTATCAATGGCAAGTGATGGGTTTCTTCCAGTACCATCAACAAGAGTAGGTTCTGTCCAATTTGAGCCAGAATCATCAGAAAAAGAGTAAAAAACGCCATTATCATAATAGACAATATGTAAATTACCATTAGTGTCTTCCACTATAAGTCTTGCATTATTTCTTTCTGTTGCAGAAGCTTGTGTACTCTCACCAATCGCCACTTGTGCATAGGTGATATTAACTATGATAAGTGTTATTATTAGTATTATATATTTCATTATTGTTATTTAGTGTGGATTTATATGATTGAGTGTTTGCTTAGTTGTTTTCAATATTTTTAAATATTGATTAACTTGAAAGAGTTAATTACTTGTCTGTATATTTAATATTCTGTAAATATTAAAGAGATAATATGTTACAAAATATATCAGACTATTTAAAAAAAATCTAAAACTGAATAAAAAAATACTGAATATCCTCACCAAAATTGCGAGATAAAATCGAATAAAGTAATATTCGAGATTTTTTGAGTGGTACTATTGTTTTATTAAAAAGAATCATTTAATGCGAAAATACAACTATTTCTTTTTTATCTACATTAAATTACAACTTTAGATTTGGAAGCAAGTATTTTATAATCAAAAATTAAAAGTATCATTGTTGTTACATTTACTTACTTTTGCTAAAAATCACATAACGTGAACCACTACTTTTCATCATCATTCAAATTAGGAATCCTCGGTGGAGGACAATTAGGAAGAATGCTATTGACTGAAACCCAAAAATGGGATATTTATACTTGTGTTTTAGATCCTACAAAAAATGCTCCTTGTTCTAAAATAGCAAATGAGTTTACGCAAGGCGATTTCAATGATTATGACACCGTATATCAATTTGGAAAAAAAGTCGATTTACTTTCTGTAGAAATTGAGCACATTAATATAAAAGCTTTACTGCAACTTAAAAAGGAAGGTGTAAAAATATATCCACAACCAGAAATTTTACAAATAATTCAACATAAAGGTTTACAAAAGGACTTTTTCTCAAAACATGCTATTCCAACGGCAACCTACCAACGATATGAAAATAAAAAAGAGCTAAATAAGGAGACTTTCAACTTTCCTAAAGTTTGGAAATCAGCTCAATTTGGTTATGATGGAATGGGAGTCAAAATATTAAAAAACACAATTGATATTACTAATTTAGCCGATGTACCTTGCATTATTGAGGATTATATTCCTATTGAAAAAGAATTTGCTGTAATTATTGCAAGAAATAAATCAGGTGAAAACAAAAGCTATCCTGTTGTTGAAATGGAATTTCATCCAGAAGCCAATCAAGTGGAATATGTAATTTGTCCAGCAAATATCTCTGTAGAATTGTCGGAAAAAATTCAAAAAATTGCATTGCAAGTTTCAGAATCCTTTCAGCATATTGGTTTGTTAGCAATTGAATTTTTACTAGATAAAGAAGGGGAAATTATTGTAAACGAGGTAGCACCAAGGCCACATAATAGTGGACATTATAGTATTGAAGCATCTTACACAAACCAATTTGAACAGCATTTAAGAGCAATTCTCAATTTACCTTTAGGGAAAACAACAAGTATTTTACCAGCAATTATGGTAAATTTGGTGGGTGAAGAAGGCTATTCTGGAGAAGTAATTTATCAAAATATGGATGCTATTTTGGCTTGGAAAGGAGTAACACCACATATTTATGGAAAGAAAATGACAAGAGCTTTCCGTAAAATGGGTCATGTAACCGTTACCAATAAAGATCACAAAAAAGCCTATGAAATAGCTCAAAGAGTAAAGAATACACTACGAGTTATAGGAAAACAACAAATATCTTGTGATTAGTAAATAAATATTAATAAAATACCTCTTGACAAAAAGCTTTGCGTCACAGCGTCTTAGCAGTAAAATATTAGATTATGAAACGAGCATGTCCGATTTTGACACAAAAAGGGATGACTAATAGCGAACACCATGTGTCACCAATAAAAAATAAAAATTTAGACACATGAAAGTAGCCATCATCATGGGAAGTAATTCGGATCTACCGATTATGCAACAAGCCATTGACATTTTAAAAAGTTTTGATATTGAAACAGAAGTTGATATAGTTTCTGCCCATCGTACTCCCGAAAAATTATATGATTTTGCTAAAAATGCACATTCTCGTGACATAAGTGTTATCATTGCAGGAGCTGGTGGTGCCGCTCATTTACCAGGAATGGTTGCGAGTATGAGTCCATTACCAGTTATTGGTGTACCTATAAAATCTAGAAACTCTATTGATGGATGGGATTCTGTACTTTCTATTTTACAAATGCCAGCTGGCGTTCCTGTAGCAACAGTAGCACTTGATGGCGCTACAAATGCTGGAATTTTAGCAGCTCAAATAATAGGAATCTCTGATTCTTGTGTATTAGATAAAGTTCAATTCTACAAAACTAGTCTTAAAGTTAAGGTTGAGAATGCTGCTAAAGAGATAAAAAATAAATAAAACAATGCTAAAAATGGCTAACCCATTACTACAAGTATTCAATACTCCATTTGATACTGCTCCATTTCACAAGATAAAACCAAAACACTTTAAACCAGCAATTGTAGAAGCCATCAAAATGGCAAAAAAAGAAATCAATGCAATTGTTGTCAACGATGAACATCCAACTTTTACAAATACTTTAGAGGCATTAGAATTTTCAGGTCAAAAATTAGATCGAGTATCAAGTATCTTTTTTAATTTGAATTCTGCTGAAACGAGTAAAGAAATTCAAAAAATAGCACAAGAAATTTCACCACTATTAGCAGAATTTAGTAATGATATTACCCTAAATGAAAACTTATTCAAAAAAATAAAAGAAGTATATAGTTATAGAGATAAACTGAATTTAACAACTGAGCAACAAACTCTTTTAGATAAAAAATATAAAAGTTTTAATAGAAATGGGGCCAATTTAAATAAAAAAGATAAAACAACTTTACGTGCCATTGACAAACAATTAGCTACCTTAAAACTTCAGTTTAGCGAAAATGTATTAGCCGAAACTCAAGAATTTGAATTACATATTACGGATAAAAAAGAACTACAAGGACTTCCCCACGGAGCCATAGAAGCTGCAAAACAAGCAGCTATTCAAAAAGATAAAACAGGTTGGCTTTTTACACTAGATTTTCCTAGTTACCACGCAATAATGACCTATAGTGATCATCGTTATTTACGAGAAAAAATGGCCAAAACTTATGGAAAACGGAGCTTTCAAAATAATGATAAAAACAATGAACAAAGTATTCTTGACATCACCCGATTACGTTTTGAGCGAGCACAATTACTTAGTTATAAGACTCATGCTCATTTTGTGTTAGAGGAACGTATGGCAGGTACTCCAAAAAAAGTACTGTATTTTTTACAAGATTTACTCAAAAAAGCTTTACCGGCAGCGAAAAAAGAATTTAAAACACTTCAAAATTTTGCCAGGAAAGATGGTGTTGATAAACTACAGAGTTGGGATGGAGCTTACTATTCAGAAAAGTTAAAAAAACAACGTTTTAACTTAGATGATGAATTGCTAAAACCTTATTTTCAATTAGAAAAAGTTTTACAAGGTGCTTTTGAAATCGCCAATAAATTATACGATTTACATTTTGAGAAAATTGACAATATTGACATCTATCATTCTGAAGTTAATACTTTTAAAGTTACAGATTCTAATAATAATCTAATTGCTGTTTTTTATACTGATTTTTTTCCTCGAAAAGGGAAACGTAATGGTGCTTGGATGACCTCCTATAAAAATCAATGGAAAAAAAAGGATAAAAATTCCAGACCTCATATATCTATAGTCTGTAATTTTACTAAACCTACTGAAACAAAACCTTCTTTATTGACTTTTCGAGAA
>JAUVBX010000004.1 GCA_030590985.1 Lutibacter sp.
AAGGCTGAATTACCACCACCCACTACAATAATATCTTTACCCGTATAAAAATCACCATCGCAAGTTGCGCAGTATGAAATACCTCTACCTTTAAAAGTATCCTCGCCTTCTACATTAAGTTCTCTTGGCCTTCCACCTGTAGCTATAATAACTGCTTTGGCGGTAAATTTTTCTTCTCCTACACTTACTAGTTTAGTTTTATTAGAAAGATCTAATTCAGTAATTTTAATATTTTGTTTGATTTCACAACCAAAAGACAAAGCTTGCTTTTTCATGGTCATTGCAAGTTGATAACCCGAAACATTTTCAATACCTGGATAATTAGCAATTTCATGAGTTAAGACAATTTGTCCACCTATCATCCCTTCGTTTAGAAGTAGTGTTTTAATTTTCGCTCTTGACAAATATATACCTGCTGTTAATCCTGCTGCACCAGCACCGAGAACAATGACATCATAATTGTTTATTTCCATAGTAAAAAGAGTTTAAAAAAGACTGCTTGAATAATTTTCAAACAGTCTTTTTAGTAAGATTAATTAAGACAATGTTTCGTCTAATATTTCTTTAACTTGTTCTTTAGATTGAATACTAGAAGTCGCTTTTACTAACTTGCCATTCTTGTAATACATTGTGAAAGGTAAGCCCATAAAACCTACACATTCAGGAGCATTTCTAATAACATGTGCCTCTGGAGAATCAAATAACATATCCATAAATTTTATATTTGGATATTCTTCTCTTAATTCTTCCATTGCATCATAAACAGGCACACACATAGGCCCCATTCTACCACAACAAATCATTACATTCTCATTAGTGTCTAAAATTTCTGTATGTTGAGCAGCAGTAATAACGTGCTCAATATTTGTCATTAATGTCATATACTTATTATTTTATTATAATTGTTAAATAAAGCGCGAAATTACTAAAAACTGTAATTTAAATATGATATATTTGTTACAAAACCAACTAATTTTATTTCAATTATTTACAGATGATTTTTTTGTAATTCTAATAAGTAATTTTGATTTGTTTTAAAGCATCTTGTACATTTTCAGTAGGTAATTTACAAGAACTATTTACACAAATATAAATTTGTGTCACTTGCTCATCAAATCGATTTCTTAATAAAAGAAAATCACTTTTAGAAGTACTACCAACAAGCAATTTATTAGGAATATAAAATTGATTTAATTCTTTCATCTTTAGTATCGCCTCTTTACCAGTAATTGCAATTTCATAATAATCTCCAGAAAAATCAGATGCTAATTGCAACCAGTTAGCGTAACTTGATGCATATTGCTCAGCCTTTGCATAAACATTATTCAACATATCGCTACTTACTTCTAAATATTGCTTATCTGAATAATAGCGGGCAAGTTTAAAAAGATTTCTAGCCATAATAGAATTAGAAGATGAAATAACATTATCAGTTATTTCAATTTTACGTGTAATAAGTTGTTCATCTTCATCAGAAGTAAAATAAAACAAGTGTAAATCTTCGTCATAAAAATGTGTAAAAGTATAATCTGTAAGTTTCTTGGCAAGTCCAAGCCATTCCTCTTCAAATGTAACTTCGTAAAGTGAAATTAGGGCATCGACTAAAGTCACATAATCTTCCAAATAAGCATTAATATTACTTTTCCCATTTTTGTAATTACGATTTAAACCTCCATCTTTACGTAACATCTGTTTGGTAATAAAATTTGCATTCTTTTTCGCAGCTTCTAAATAAGTTGGGACATTAAATACTCTATAGGCATCTATATAACCTTTTAGCATTAATGAGTTCCATGAAGTTAACACTTTATCATCTAAATTTGGACGAGCCCTTTCTTCCCTGTTTTTCAAGAGTAAAGTTTGCCATTCATTTAATTTACTATTGAGTATATTTAAACTAATATTATGGGTTTTGGCTATTTCATCTTTTGATTTACTTCTGATTAATACATAATTATCATTTTCCCAAATTCCATATCTTGAAATATTGTAATAATCTTTAAAGAGTTCAAAATCATCCTCTAATAGCTGTTTGAGTTCGATTTCTTTCCAATAATAATAAGCACCTTCTTCTTTTTCATTTAGTTCATTATAACTATCCGCATCCAAAGAAGAATAGAAGGCTCCTTTATTATTCGTTAATTCACGTGACACAAATTCTAATGTTTGAAAAACTATTTCTTTATACAAGTCGTTTTTTGTAATCAGATAGGCATCTGAATACAAACTCACTAATTGCCCATTGTCGTAGAGCATTTTCTCGAAATGAGGTATGTGCCATTTTGTATCAGTTGAATAGCGTGCAAAACCACCTCCTATATGATCAAATATTCCACCATAAGCCATCTTAGTTAAAGTTGTATTTACATATTTCAGTAATTCTTTATCTTCACTTTGTACAGCATGTCGTAATAAAAATTGATAATTATTTGGCATAGGAAACTTAGGAGCTTGATTATACCCTCCTAGTTTTCTGTCAAAAAATGTTCGCCAATTATTAACAATATCAATTATCTGAGATGATGAAAAATCTTTTCGTTTATTATTGAATTCTAAAATATTATTTTTAGTAATACCATCTGTTAGTTCTTCTGCATATGCCATTAACTTGTCAGGATTTGATTGCCATAATTTAGCTATTTCGGTTAGAATGTTTATCCAGTTTTCTTTTGGAAAATAAGTGCCTCCCCAAAAAGGTTTTCCATTCGGTAATGCTACTGCATTTAGAGGCCATCCTCCCCTACCATTTAATAATTGAACTGCATCCATGTAGATCTGGTCTATGTCAGGACGCTCTTCTCTATCTACCTTAATACAAATAAAATTATCATTCATCAACTTAGCAACTTTCTCATCCTCAAAACTTTCATGTTCCATAACATGACACCAGTGACAAGCAGCATATCCTATTGAAATTAATAGTAGCTTATTTTCTTTTTTTGCTATTTCTAAAGTTTCTTTATTCCAAGCTTTCCATTGCACGGGATTATGAGCATGTTGTAATAAATAAGGACTTGTTTCATGTATTAAATCATTGGTAAATTTATGATTAAACTTTTCTGTATTTTGACTCGTACACTCCATTAAAGAAAACATTAAAAGCGTTAAAAATAATTTATAATACATCTTATCTCACTATTTTTGGCTAATATACAATCTTTGAAAAATTTGAATTTTATTGGTCTATAGGTATATTTGATGCTGTCATATAGTCTGTCTATAAAAACTTGCATAGTTTTTGTAATTCATATTTTATAAATAATTATTAAATAAAAAAATGGATACATTTTTATTACTAGCTGGATTCTTATTAACCCTTATTGGGATAATCGGTTCGTTTATACCTATTTTACCAGGACCTCCTACAGGTTGGGCAGGGCTGTTACTATTGTACTTGACTAGCATAGTCCCAATGGATTGGTGGGTTTTAGGAATTACATTAGGTATTGCAATCACTATAACTATATTAGATTATATTATTCCTGCTATGGGAACAAAAAAATCAGGAGGCAGCCGATATGGCATGTGGGGAACCACCATAGGGCTCATTATTGGCTTATTTTCACCAATCCCACTTGGTTTTCTAATAGGTGCCTTTATCGGTGCTTTTATTGGAGAAATGATCTATGATAGCAAAGATACAAGTAGAGCAACAAAGGCAGCTTTTGGCTCATTCTTAGGGTTCTTAACTTCAACTTTTATTAAGTTGATTGTATCTATATTCTTTCTTGGTTTTTTTATAGTAAAGTTCTGGGGATATAAAGATGCTTTTTTTAGTTTCTAATTTAGAAAACTTTAACAGTTCCGTTTTAAACCAAACCTGATTTAATATGTCTTAGAGGTATAATTATTAAACTTTCTATTATGAAATCATTTATTTATATCACAATTTTATTATTCAGTATTAGTGTTTTTGCTCAAAGACCTATGTCAAAAAAAATGAAACCTAACTTATCAACTGAACAACAAGCAGAATTACAAAGTAAGAGAATAGCATTGGCTCTAGATTTAGATTCAAAACAATTAGCAGAAGTCAAAGCATTACAATTGGAAAGAGCTCAAGAACGTTTAGAAAACCGCAAACTTAGAGATACGCGTAGAGGAACAGCTGAAAGACCTTCACAAAAAGAACTATTTAAAATTAATAATGAACGTTTAGACGCTCAAATAAGACATCAAGAAAAAATGAAAAAAATTCTTACAAAAGAACAATATGAAATGTGGAAAGAAATTAGAATAAAACAACGTTTAAATAGGCAAAATAGGCAAAACAAAATACCTCAAAATAAAGGTGGTCATCCAAGAACCTTTTAACAAATACCGTCCTTTTTAATTTAATATAAACTGTCTTCTATTTTAGACAGTTTTTTATTTTATTACTAATATTTGTCCTATAAAAATAGTATTATCCTCAAGGTTATTTAAGCGTTTAATTTCTGAAACACTAGTATTATTAAATCTTGCGATAGAATATAACGTATCTCCTTGAGCGACAATATGCGTATCATTATTTCCTGATTTCCCTGATTTTCTAGGATCTGCAATAAATATTCTTTGTCCTAATCTAACTTCATCTTTATAAACATTATTCCAACGACGAAGTGCTGGTATAGCTAAATCATATTTGTAGGCTATTTGGTATAGAGTTTCACCTTCCTGTACGATATGATATTGAAGTTCTTTACTAACAGACTCATCATTTTTTGGAATATTTGTTGTCCTAATTTCTTTACTTGGCGGTACTGTATCTTTACTAACTTCTATAGTTTTTTCAACAACCTGAGACGCTGTTGATTTTAAAGATAATTTCTGTCCAACATATATTTTATCTGATGTTAGGTTATTAATATCTTTAAGTTCTTCAATACTTACTCCAAATCTCCTAGAAATACTGTATAGCCCATCTCCTTTATTAACAATATAAACCGTTGGGTTAATACTAGCGGTAGTTGAAGTAGTTCTATATGATTTTTTCCCTAAAACAATTTCATCATATATATATAATTCATATTTTTCTATGATATTAATTAATTTTTGAGGATATTTTTTATCGGTTGCATACCCCGCTTTTTGCAAACCTTTAGCCCATGCTTTATAGTCTCCTTTCTCTAATTTAAATAAATTTTTGTAACGACTTCTTTCTGTTAAAAAACGAGAGTGATCATTATATGAGTTCATTGGATTTTTATATACTCTAAAACATTCTCCTTTTTTATCATCATCATGATATGTTCTTCCACCATTCCAATTTTTATGACATTTAATACCGAAATGATTATTTGATTTTTGAGTTAATTCACTGTTACCACTACGTGATTCTAAAATACCTTGTGCTAAAGTTATACTGGCTGGTATATGATATTCTCTCATTTGATTAACAGCAATACCAGCATATTCATCAATATAATTTGTTGTGGATAAGCTTTTTTTAGAATAAGGGATAACAATCTTCATTTCTTTTTCAGACGTAGTTTCTTTTCTGTCTCTTTTAGTTTTTGATGTAGTCGTTCTGGATGAAGTATTTGTAGTCTTTACATTTTTTTTCGCACCGCAGCTAGAAAAAAATAAACTTAAACTCAATCCTACTAATAGAAATCTAATTTTAGTCATGGTTTGTAATTATAGTGGGTAAATTTTTACTTATTAATCTTTGATTCATTCCATCAATACCTTGTAAGCCTCCGCTGTGAATCGCTAAAATCTTAACTCCTTCTTTTAAATTACCTTTTTTTTTCATATCTACAATTCCAAAAAGCATCTTTCCTGTATAAATAGGATCTAATTGAATTGTTGTCTGATTTTTAAAATCATTGATAAATTTAACCAATTCTTCGTTTATCTTAGCAAAACCTCCAAAATGATAGGCCTTTTGAAGTTGCCAATTATCTTTTGTATAGACATATTTTTCTATCTCACTACTCAAAAAATCACCATTTAACGCAGGAAAACCTAATACTTTTTGATGTGACTTTAACGAATTAATGATTCCTGATATAGTTCCTCCCGTACCTATTGCACAACAAATATAATCAAATTTTGTATCATTTTCACCTAAGATCTCTTCACATCCTTTTACAGCAAGTTTATTTGTACCTCCTTCAGGTACAAGATAAAACGATCCAAACTCTTTGTATAACTGATCTTTAAACTCTTTTGTATGCTTTAATCTATACGATTTTCGATCGATAAATTTAAACTTCATTCCATGTTTATGAGCAAGGGATAAAGTTGGATTCTTACGCAATGTAGATATAAGGTCTTTTGCCAATTCATCACCTCTAATAATTCCAATTGTTTTAAATCCGAATTCATTTCCAGCAGCTGCTGTTGCGGCTATGTGGTTGGAATAAGCCCCTCCAAAAGTTAATAGTGTATCATAATTTTGCTTTTTTGCAGCTTCTAAATTATAACGAAGCTTCCTATACTTATTTCCTGAAATATGTGGGTGTAATAAATCTTCTCGTTTTATCCACAACTCAATTGGCTCATATCCTTTTGGGGTATAAACAAGTCTTTGATTTTTACTGTTTTGTAGAGGTAATATCATAAGACAAAGTTAGAATAATTTCAAAATGTAGTATTTGAGGTATATTAAAAATAAAAAAACAGAGTCCAAAAATTGAACTCTGTTTATATATTGTGACCTGGCTGGGGCTCGAACCCAGGACCACCTCCTTAAAAGGGAGGTGCTCTACCAACTGAGCTACCAGGTCTCGCATTTAAGCGGGTGCAAATATAATAGGATATTTAGTAAAATCAAACAAAGAATTCAATTATTTTTTTATTGTCCTTTTAAAAGTGCTTCTCGTACTTTTTTGTATAGATTAGAAGAATATACAAAATCCACAATTGCCTCATTTTCAGTCTTAAATATATCATTTTTTGTTCCTTCCCAAGCTTTAAGACCATCTTTTAAAAAGACGATTTTATCACCAATTTCCATAACAGAATTCATATCATGTGAATTAATCACAGTAGTAATATTATATTCTTGCGTAATTTCTCTAATTAAATTATCAATTACGATTGCTGTTTGAGGATCTAGACCTGAATTTGGTTCATCACAAAACAAGTATTTTGGATTCATAACTATTGCCCTCGCAATTGCCACTCTTTTTTTCATCCCACCTGATAATTCAGAGGGATACATATGGTTAGTATTATGCAAATTTACTCTGTTTAACACAAAGTTAACCCGCTCTAGCATCTCTTGTTTAATTTTATTGGTGAACATCTTTAAAGGAAACATCACATTTTCTTCAACCGTCATAGAATCATATAGTGCACTACCTTGAAAAACCATTCCAATTTCTTTACGAATTTGTCTTTTTTCATTTTCTTTAAGTCCATTAAAAATCCGTCCATCAAAATCAATTATACCTTCTTCGGGAGTATGAAGTCCAAGCATACATTTCAAAAAAACCGTTTTTCCTGAGCCACTTTGACCAATAACAAGGCTGGTTTCCCCTTTTTCGAAAGTGGCTGATATACCTTTTAGAATATGGGCATCTCCAAATGATTTATGTAAATTTTTAATTTCTAACATCTATCCTAACAGCATTTGAGTTAAAAAATAGTTTAATAATATAATCACTACACTCGTCCATACCACTGCTTTTGTACTCGCTCTCCCTACTTCTAAGGCTCCACCACGTACATTATGTCCGTGATAGGAAGCTACAGTAACAATAACAAAGGCAAATACTAATGTTTTAATAATTGCATATTTTACAAAATAAGGATTAAACTCTAATTGAATTCCCATTATATAATCTTCTGTGAAAAACAAATCCGTTAAAATACCTGCTACCCAACCTCCAAAGATTCCTAAAAACATAGCTAATATTACCAATATTGGATAAAATAACAAGACAGCTATCACCTTTGGAAGTACCAAATAATTTAACGAATTGATACCCATTATTTCGAGAGCATCTATTTGTTCGGTTACACGCATTGTACCGATACTAGAAGTAATATATGAACCAACCTTACCTGCTAAAATAACTGACATAAAAGTAGGTGCAAATTCTAGGATCATGGAGCGTTTCGTAGCAAAACCAATTAAATATTTTGGAATAAAAGGACTATCGACATTTAAGGCTGTTTGAATAGCAATCACGCCTCCTACAAAAAAAGCGATGAAAGTTACTATCCCTAGTGATTTAAGTCCTAAATCATCAATTTCACGAAATAACAACTCCCAAAAAACTTTCCATTTTTGTGGTTTTTTAAATACTTGACCAAGCATATTAAAATAAGCACCGATATGTTCTAAATTAGTCATATAATATTGCTAAAGTATAAAAAAAGGTTTTAAAAATCAGTCTAAACTCTCGTGTAATGTTGACCAAGTTTCCATCAAGTCTTGTAAATCATCCTTTTTTTGTTGATAATACTTAAAGAAATCGGGTTTTCCAATAATAGTTTCATCATTTTCAAAAATTGCTGCATCTAAATTTAGTATCTCTTTTTCTAAATCAGAAATGAGCACCTCAATTTTACTTATTTTATTATTAATTCTTTTAATTTCCTTATCACGTTCTCTGCTGCTATTATTAGAAACTGCTTTATTCGTTTTTAGATTATTCGAAATTCTCTCAACCTCTCTAAAATTATCAAATTTACGTTGTTCTAAATAATAATTGATATCCCCTAAGTATTCTTTTATTTTATGTTCTCTAAATTCATAAACTTTATCAACCAGTCCTTGTAAAAAATCTCTGTCATGAGAAACTAGAATTAAACTTCCTTCAAATGCTTTTAATGCATTTTTAAGTACATTTTTTGAAACCATATCCAAATGATTGGTAGGTTCGTCCATTATTAAAACATTAAATGGATTTAACAACATTTTACATAAGGCAAGTCTGTTTCTTTCGCCTCCTGACAACACTTTAACTTTTTTCTCTACAGTATCTCCTCCAAAAAGGAAACTCCCCAACATATTTCTAATTTTAACACGATTCCCATCATTTGCTGATAGTTCCATTTCTTCTATCAATGTGTTTTCTCCATTCAAGTAATCAGATTGGTTTTGAGCAAAATAACCGATTTTAACGTTATGTCCTACTTCAACTTCACCATTGTAAGTTATTTCATTAACTAAAATCTTTGCTAGAGTGGTCTTTCCCATACCATTTTGTCCTACAAATGCAATTTTACAACCTCTTTCTATCAATAGATCAAATTTATCAATAACTAAATTTTCATCATATCTTTTTGTCACTTCATTGAGAGTGAAAATAAGTTTACCTGGTTGATCTGCTGATGGAAAACGAACATTCATTACCGAATTATCAGTTACATCTACTTCAATTCTATCGACTTTTTCTAATTTTTTTATAAGTGACTGCGCAAATGCGGCTTTACTCGCTTTATATCGAAATTTTTCTATAAGTTGTTCTGTCTGTTTTATCTGCTTTTCCTGATTTTTTTTAGCCTGTAATTGTTTTTCAATTAATTCTTGACGAATCGCAAGGTATTGCGAATACGGTTTTTTAAAGTCATAAATGCTTCCTAATGATATCTCAATCGTACGATTGGTTACATTATCGAGGAACATTCTATCGTGTGAAACAACCAATACTATTCCTTTATAAGATTTTAAAAAATTTTCAAACCATAAAATCGAATCTAAATCTAAATGATTAGTAGGTTCATCTAATAACAGAACTTCATTGTTTTGAAGTAATAGTTTTGCTAATTCTATACGCATTCGCCATCCACCTGAAAAAGTATCTGTAATCTTATCAAAATCATCACGTTTAAAACCTAAACCTTGTAATATTCGCTCAGTATCGCCTTTATAACTATAACCACCTATCAAATCAAAACGATGCGTTAAATCATCTAATTGATGTAAAAGATCTTGATATGCTTCACTCTCAAAGTCTTTCCTAGATTCTAATTGGATGTGAATATCGGATAAAGTAGATTCAATTGATTTTATCTCTGAAAAGGCTAAGTAAGTTTCTTCTAAAATTGTTTTTCCATAATTAAAATCTATATCTTGTTTGAGAAAACCAATTTTAGTGTTTTTGTCGATAGCTAATATCCCATCATATTCTTGTTCACCTGCAATAACACGTAGAAGTGTAGATTTTCCAGCACCATTCTTACCAATTAATCCTACCCTATTTCCTGCAGTAAGTTTAAACCCCATATCAGAAAAAATAGGTGTTCCTGCAAAAGATACCGATAAGTTATTTACATCTATCATTATTGGGTTATGGATTATGAAAATTAATTATTCTTGTAATTACTTGGTATTATAAAAGGTTTTCATATCGCTTAATATTCATTTCATCTATAATTGGTGTATTATTTTCTATATGTTCAAACAAAATGCTAGCTATAGCGGGAGCAACTATTACTCCACGTGTGCCTAGTCCATTTAAAACGGCTAAATTAGAATATTTTGGATGTTTCCCTACCAATGGACGTCGATCTTTTATTGTAGGTCTTATTCCAACTTTATAGTCTAAGACCTTGTAAGGTAGTTTTAAAAAACCTTGTAATTTTCGTTTTAATTCTTGTTTTGCAGTTTTAGTGGGTTTAAATGATTTATCCTCCCAATTATAAGTAGCTCCAACTACAAATTTATGATTTCCAAACGGAACCATAAACACACTAGATTTTAAAGCATAGTTAATAGCTAGATCAGGAACTTCAATTAGCAACATTTCACCTTTGGCTTCTCTCATAGGTAAATAACTAAAATATGGATTTTGATGTAAATAAGATCCCTCACTAAAGACCACATTAGTAGTTTCAATATCTTGGTAATGTATTATATCATCTGAAATTATCAGTTGATCATATTTAAAAGTTTTTTGTTGAAATAAATCATTTTCTATCAAATAAGCTTTATAGTCATACAGAAGCTCTTCACCAGCTATCCTTCCGACATTTTTGAGCTCTCCATATCCAAATGGAGCATTTATGCCATTGATATCTTTGTGAACAATTTTAGGGTTCATATATTCTGACATCAGCGTTTTGTCAGAAGCAACAACCCAATTATTTTGTTCTCCCACCGATTGCAGAATTCTACAAATTTTAAAAGGATAAATATATTTTTTAGCGAACTTTTTTTCTAGTTCTTTATAAAATGGAAGTGCTATTTGCCACATTTCATGTGCTTTCCAAGCTGGTGTAAATCTTTTAAGAATTGTAGGATTATACATCCCACCCACCACTCGACTAGGAATGTTTTGATTATCATCAATAACAACAAATGACTTACCAGCTTTTTCTAATTCAGCGATAAAAGCCATTCCAGCTAATCCAAATCCTATTACTAAATAATCAACTTTCATAAATTTACATTTATCTTAGAAATTACTAAAATAAAAAAAAGACCCTCGATTGAGAGTCTTTTTAAGAAATTATTGTTTGGAATTAATAATTCCATAAATCTAATTCTTTATTTCGAATATTCTCTTTTAATTTTTCAGATTCTAAAACTTGGAATAGTGAATTACCTTTTACATAATTTTTTACCTCTCTATCTCCATGAATATTTTCCTCTTTATATATTAAAGAACTAAAACGATGTGCATTTAAAAGATGGTCAAATGATATTGGAAATGCAGCATTGTTAGGATTAAATACTTTCATCTCATGCATAACTTGTCTTGCATTAGGATAAAAAACCCAAAATATTGCTAATTTCTCATTGATATCACCAATATCGTCACGACCAATAGTTTGTACATCTTGCGCGACAGGAGCAATCCCTAAAAGTCTAAATTTCATTTCTCCTTGACGTTTATCAATATACCACACACCTTTTATCTTATAACCCTCAATATGTTCTGAATCTATATTATAAATATCAATATATTCTGAAATATCAGCATAAGGATCTGCATTTAAGACATCAATTCCTTCAGCAATTGTATCTCTTCTATACAATTTCTCTTGAATTTCTTGATAAGAAAGCTTTGCTGTAAAATAAGAATCATCATAAACTTCAGAAATTTCCCCTTGCTTAATACCTCTTAAGAGTGTATCATATAAGGAACGACGGTCATTAGAAATACGCATAGTGTCTATTGGATAGTAATAAGGAAGATTTAAACGCTCATTTAAATCAACATATTCCCATACTATTTTAGACCAATAAATATCACGGTCATCAATAAAACCATATTCTAAGGGTTTGTCATTATCTGCTGCCAACTTCTCTAATGATTTCTTCCCTATATCTTGAGGAACTTTAGCATTTAATAAGTTAGATTGTGCACTAATAATAGCACTTACAAATAAAAATACACTTAGTATTAAAAATTTAGTACGATTCATTTTACTTTATTTTTCTATTTTATTTCAATCATTACCGGCGAAGCATTTTTAATCCTATAACCAGATGCACTACCTACTAATGATGATTTGATGTCAAAAATATTAACCATATCTCCTCTTTTAGCTTTAGCAATTGCACCTTGTGCTTTAGAACTCATTCTAGCTCCACTTACAATAACAGTAGCTTGTCCAGGAACTTTAACTTTAAATGCAGTTGTTCGTAGTGTTAAATCAAATACAAAATCAGGTAAAACTACCCCAACGGTTGCTTTTGCTAAACTAGCTTTTGGCATAGAAACATTTCCCGTTTGATTACGGATAGCGCCTCTTGGAGCAGGAATATCCATAATTCTAAACTCCATAGGAGTTCTTATTGTTTTTCCACTTGATAATTTTGCTGTAACATTGATTGTTACAGAACTTCCTGTTGAAGGATTCATCACATATTTACCTTTCCCAACTTTTTTTAAACCTGGTGCATTTGCATTAACATTGCCATCACCTACTCCTGGTACCGATATTGAAATAGGATTATCTAAACCACGATAAACTACATTCATTTTATCAGCAGATATTACAGCACTACTCGGTTCTGTGATTACAGTATACTCACTTGTAAATTCAACTTCAATATCGTCACCATCTTTCTGTTTAAAAATAAATTTACCTTTAATTGGATGTGTCCCAGGATTACCAGCTCTAAAGCTCAAATTAACCTGACCAGATTCTACTTTACCTGCTACATTTGATTCAAATTTATCGGGTTTAAAACTAGGATCATATTTACCCAATACAATTTTACCAGTTACTGTTTCACCAGAGAAATAGGCACTTTTGTCAAGAGCAACAATACCTTCATAATTAGACAAACTCGCATCTTCAATAAGTTTTGTACCTAAAAAGGTGTTGTAAATATCAGATTCTGTAGTACGAATATCAGCTTGTATCTGTTCAATATTAGTTAAAGTTGTAATCAAGGGGAAACCTTTATAACGACTTTCTAACCAAGGAATTTTAATTTTCCCATCTTTAACAGTTTGATCTTCTATTGCAAATCTATTCTCAATCTGACTTTTAAGTTCTGTGTATTTTTCGTTATCAAGCTTACTTATAACCGTTCCACTATAGCCATTAATTCTGTCTAAAAACTCTTGCCCTTGTGTAGAAAATTTGTTATCACTAGAGAAGAAAAAAGCATCACCTGCTTCTTCACTATCCATTGATTCATAATCACTCAAATCATCCAAATGTTCTGTAAGTTTACTTTTAACTACATCTAAATATTGAAAAAAATCATCTGATTCTGTTTTAATCAATTGTGCATTATTATAAGAATCTTTATATCTTTCAGGGCTATCAACTGCTTTTTTTGCTAAACTTTCAATAACTCCTTTATTGGCTTCACCTACTCTTATGTTAGATTCAGTCAATCTTTCTTTCATAAAACCAAAAGACGATAATACTTTTTTACTCATATTTAATGCAAGCATCGCAATAAATACAAGATACATCAAGTTGATCATCTTTTGCCGTGCTGATAAATTTCCTCCTGCCATATTATTTACTTTTAAAGGTTATTAATTGGTTTGGTTTTGGAAAATTATCCTTTGTTCATTGCACTTAACATACCACCATATACCCCGTTAAGAGTTTGAAGTTTATTCGTCATAGATTCCATTTGCTCTTTTAGCATTCCTGCATTTTGAGCCATTTCTTCGTTAACTTGGGCTTGTCTGCTTGTGCTTTCTAGTTGCACCTTATACAAACTATTTAAAGATTCCATCTGAGCAGCTGCCATTGATAATTGTTCACTATATCTATTAGTTGCTGAGATCGAATCAACCGCTGGTTGAATTTGTTCTGCAGCTCCTTTAAAATTCAGTATGCTTTCACCTAAACTTGTCATTAAACCTACATCTAACTTTGCTTCTTTTAACATACCGTCTAATTTCTGAGACAACATAGTTTGTACTTCTTTGGCTTCCAGCATATCTTTTCTTTTCGCTTCTCTTTTTTTCTCTCTTTCCCCACCTGCTAATTCAGGATATACTTTTGACCAGTCTAAATCCTCATCAACTTTTTCAAAGGCTGAAACTGCAAATACAACCGCTTCAGTAATTAACCCAATTGCTAGTAACATACCTCCCGTTAAATGAATTGGTCCTAAATTTAATTTCCAGTGGAGAATCTTAAAAAGTGCTCCTAAAATTACAATTGATGCTCCAAGACTATACGTCATGTGAAAAAATTTCTTACTTGCTCTTGACTGTGCCATAATGTTATTCTTTTTGGTTTATAAAAGGGTTATTAAGTTGATTAAATTTATTATTTACCTGTTAAACTGGTTCCGAGATAGTCTTGTACTGTTCTAAAACCTATATAACTACGTGCTGTATCTCCATATTCATAATCTCTTGAACTCACTTCAAGGAAATATGCCATATCTTTCCATGAGCCTCCTCTTATCACTTTACGTTTATTTTTACGGTCTTCTACATTAGGGTTCATTGTCGACCCTAAATAGTATGAGGCTTCATTATAAGCTGTTTGTGTCCATTCTGACACATTTCCTGCCATATTGTATAAACCATATCCATTTTCATTATACGATTTTCCTTCCATGGTATATAATGCACCATCAACAGCATAATCACCTCGAGCTGGTTTAAAGTTAGCTAAAAAACATCCTCTATCATTTGTGGTATAGGGAGTACCCCATGGATACTTGGCATATTCTAGACCACCACGTGATGCGTATTCCCATTCTGCTTCTGATGGAAGTCTAAAATGTGGTACTCTACTCGCTTTTTTACGTTCACGTAAAAAATCATTCTTCTTTTTTGTTCTCCAACTACTAAAAGCTCTTGCTTGATTCCAAGTGATACCAACAACAGGATAATCTCCATAAGCTTGATGCCAAAAATAATCTTGATGCATCGGGTCATTATATGAATATGCAAAATCCTTAACCCAAACAGTTGTATCAGGATAAACAGGAACAATTTCATGAATTATTTGCTCTTTACGTGTAGTTCCTTTACGAGCAGCAGCTTCTCTATCCAACCATGAAAATTTATATTTTAATTTTGTTACATCTAACATTCTCCTTCCATCAAAACTTTCGTCTAACGGAATGAACATAGTATCCATTACCTCTGCATACTCCATACTTGGAAATTCACCTGTATTCCAAATCAAATTCTCTTCCCAATTCAAAAAACGTCCCATAGTTGGTGAATTAATATCCCCTAAACTACCATAGTTTTCCATCATATATCTAACATAAACACTACCATCACTTACCGTATCTTTAAATTGATAATCTAACAATACTCCTTCACCAGGTTCAGCACCATACGATAATTCGTCTGCTAATATTGCTAATTTGGTTCGTACAATAGAATCTCTAACCCAAAAAACGAACTCTTTGTATTCACTATTGGTTATTTCTGTCTCATCCATGTAAAATGGACGTACTGTAGCTGTTCTTGCTGGTGTATTAAGGGCTCCAATATCATCTTCATCTTGTTTACCCATAGTAAACGTACCTCCAGGAATAAAAACCATTCCGTATGGTGTCTCTGAATGCCATTTACTACTAGTTCTTACTCCTACCAATTCACCCTTGTCGCTAGAGCCACAACTGTAAACCATTGAAATTAGCAAAATTAAAATTGCTGTTTTTCTCATAATATTAATCGTTTTATCGAAACGTGCAAACCTAAATTATTTTTTTGATATATCAAATCTTAAATTGAATATTTACACAAAATTAATCTAATTTCTTTCTATTTATGTACCATCTGTCAGGAACTTCTTGTCTATTTGCACTTAAATAATCATTGTAAGTACAGGGTACTAACGTTCTTCTTTTAGTTTTATTATTATCTTTTACATTAATTTCCATCCACCATCTTCCACTTTTATCACTTTTATAAAATTGTAAAGTTTCTTCGTCAATCATTACAATATATTTCTTGTAATTTTGTAAGTCAATTGAGGGAAACTCGTAGGATCGATAATTAACTCCTTCTACATAATACCAAAGCATCTGTGCTATAAGCTGCGGTGTTTGTATACCACTATTATTACTTGTATTATATTCATATATCCCAAATATAGATAATTTATCACTTAATCCAGCATATCGTGTTATCTTGCAAATATCGTCTGCACTTAAACCACTAATTAAAGCATTATTGTTTGCAGGTGCGTCAATTTTCCTAACAACTCCCATATCTATACTTAACACATCGGTATCTCGTAAAACTGGCTCAACTATCTCAATATCACTTTTCACATCTCCTAATCTATAAGCATCGAATAATAAATTCTTTATTAAATTAATTTCATCCTGCGAATTTAAAAACGTTTGATACCCAATATTTGAAAAGTTAAATAAATTATTTGGCTTTTCCATCACAATCTTAGTTAAATACGATTGTGAATCTATCATTTCATCAAAACTTCCTAAATCAAATTTTGCATCAACAACTGCTAAGTTCACTTTTTGTTCCAAATCATCAAAAGCTCTATAACTAGCATAGGTTAAAGCTTGACTTCCTCCAATTATTATTGGCAGCAACTTTTGTTTAAGTAAATAAGTTATTATTTCTTTTAGAGCTACTTCCGTGTCTTTATAAGATTTTCCAATTTTAACATCTCCTAAGTCATAAATACTAGTATTCCAATTTCCTGCAAATAATTGATAAAATTCTTTTCTTATTAAATCAATATCTTGCCCCGTTCCTTTATTATTAACAGCAGAACGATCTTCAGGTACTCCAATAAATACGAGAGAACTAGCAACAAAACCAATACTACTTTTAGCATTGTTTAGAATAATATTTTTTCCTAAACATCCTTCTGGTAGTGCTTCAATAAAATCAACAATTGATTTTTTTACAGGATTTATAAAATTTTCTATGCAATCCATACAGGAGATAAGTCACGAATTAGAGGGTAACTAACTTAACTAGTTTTAATAATTAGAACAAATTTACTTAAAAAAAATAACACTATAATAAATTATCTTATTTCTTTTTAGTGCTTTTTCTCTTTCTTGGTGCTTTTTTCTTGGTGTTTTTTGCAATTATTTCTTGTACTTTTTCTAAACTTAATTTATCAGCTTTCGTCGTTTTTGGTAATTCAATTTTAACTTTACCTTTAATGATATTAAAGCGTCCCCATCGAGCTTTTTCAACTCTTATTCCTTCTTCTTCCCAATTATGAATAATTTTATCAATATTTTTTTGTTTTTTAATCTCAATAATTTCAGTAATATTTTCTATTGATAAATTATCAAAATCATATTTTCTACTAACATTGATAAACATTCCATTCCATTTAAGAAAAGGACCAAAACGTCCAATTCCTTTTTGAACTGGCATATTTTCATATTCTGCTATTGGAGCATCTGCTTTTTGCTTAGCTAAAATTAATTCAATAGCGTCTTCTATAGTAACTTTCGTTGGATCTTCCCCCTTAGGTAATGAAACAAACATTTTATCATATTTTACATAAGGTCCAAATCTTCCATTAGAAACTATTACATCAGTTTCTTTATAAGTTCCTAAAATTTTAGGTAATTGGAATAAATCTAAAGCTTCTGATAATGTGATACTACTTATTGTTTGTGATCCTTGTAAACTTGAGAATTTTGGTTTTTCCTCATCGGTTGCTTCCCCTATTTGAATCATTGCCCCATATCGTCCTAACCTAGCATATACATTTTTTCCACTTTCGGGGTCTTGCCCCAATAAACGCTCCCCTCTTGCACGATCAGCATTTTGTGTCACATGCTCAACAGTACTATGAAATCCTTTATAAAAATCTTTAATTATTGCTTTCCAATCTCCTTTACCTTCGGCTATTTCGTCAAATTCAGTTTCGGCTCTTGCAGTAAAACCATAATCCATTACTTTTGTGAAATTTTCAACTAAAAAGTCATTTACCACTTTCCCAATATCTGTAGGAATAAGCTTCCCTTTATCTGCTCCAACTATTTCAGTTAATTCCTTTTGGTCAATTATATTTTGGTTTAATGTAATCTGTGTATAGGTTCTTTTCACACCTTCTAATACAGGTTTTTCAACATAGTTTCTTCTTTGTATAGTCGAAATTGTAGGTGCATAGGTAGAAGGTCGACCAATACCAAGTTCTTCTAATTTTTTCACTAATGCTGCTTCTGAATATCTATAAGAAGGTTTAGTGTAACGTTCTGTAGCTTTAATATAATTGACACTCACTTTTTCTCCAATCATTAATTTTGGCAACATACCTGCTTGCTCCTCTTCACCTCCATTATCTTTTCCCTCTAGATATACTTTTAAAAAACCATCAAATTTAATAACCTCTCCTTTAGCAGAAAAAATTTCTTTATTTTTATTATTGACAATCTTTACATTTGTTCTTTCTAGTTGTGCATCGCTCATTTGAGAAGCAATTGTACGCTTCCAAATCAAACTATATAATCTATCTTGATCACTATTAATTGAAATAGTACTACTACTTAAATTTGTTGGGCGTATTGCTTCGTGTGCCTCTTGTGCTCCTTTTGATTTAGTTTTATAATTTCTTGGTTTGCTATAGGATTTTCCATAGGCTTCATCAATCACTTTTTGCGCTGATATCTTCGCATCATTTGATAGATTAACACTATCAGTACGCATATAAGTAATTAACCCTGCTTCATAAAGTCGTTGGGCTGTTTGCATCGTCTTAGCTACTGGGAAATACATTTTTCGCGAAGCTTCTTGTTGCAATGTTGAAGTTGTAAATGGAGGTGCAGGGTATTTGGTAGCTGGTTTCTTTTTTAAATCGGCCACCTTAAAATCAGCTCCAATACACGAGTTTAAAAAAGCTTCGGCTTCTAAACGTGTTTTAAAACTAGTTGTTAATTTGGTTCGAAAACTTTTTCCATTTTCATTCGTAAATTCTGCTATTACTTTATAAGATGCTTGTGGTTTGAAACCTTCAATTTCTCGTTCTTTTTCCACAATTAATCTAACTGCAACCGATTGCACTCTCCCAGCTGAAAGTCCACTTTTTACTTTTTTCCATAACACAGGAGATAATTCGTAACCCACTAACCTATCTAAAACACGACGCGCTTGTTGTGCGTTAACCAAATTATAATTAATACTACGTGGATTTTCCACAGCTTTTAAAATAGCATTTTTAGTAATTTCGTGAAATACAATACGCTTGGTATTACTTTCAGTTAACTTTAGTTGTTCAAACAAATGCCAAGCAATTGCCTCTCCTTCACGATCCTCATCACTTGCTAACCAAACAGTATCTGCTTTTTTTGCTAAACTTTTAAGTTTTCTAATCACATCTTTTTTATCATCAGAAACAACATATTTAGGCATGAAATCTCCGTCTACATTTACCCCTAATTCTTTAGATGGTAAATCGGCAACATGTCCGAAACTAGATGCTACCACATAATCTTTTCCTAAAAACTTTTCAATAGTTTTGGCTTTGGCAGGTGACTCGACGATTACTAAATTTTTTGACATAGATAAGATGAATTTTGAGCGTACAAAAGTATATAGTTTTTTTTAAAATCAAAATTATTATATGTTTTCATTCTTAATTAACAAAATTTTTACCCTGTCAATTTGTCAGTTTTAGATAATAGATTGTATCTTTGCCTATCTAAAAACTACTTAATACTACTAAATGGGAAGTAATCAAATTATTGATGAAAAAAAACAAGGGCAAGCCTTGCTAACCAAACCCAAATCCGTTAACGGAAAAAAGGTTTATTTAGAAAGTTATGGTTGTCAAATGAATTTAAATGACAGTGAAATTGTCGCTTCTATTCTTTTAAAAGAAGGATACAATACCACTATGGATATGGAAAAAGCTGATTTGGTTTTAGTAAATACCTGCTCTATTCGAGAAAAAGCCGAACAAACTGTACGCAAACGTTTAGAAAAATATAATTCGATTAAAAAGGTAAATCCAACCATGAAAATTGGTGTTTTAGGATGTATGGCTGAACGTTTAAAAGAGAAATTTTTAGAAGAAGAACAAATGGTAGATATGGTCGTTGGACCTGATGCGTATCGTGATTTACCTAATTTAATTAAAGATATAGAAGATGGTCGAGAAGCTATAAATGTTCTTTTATCAAAGGAAGAAACCTATGCTGATATTGCACCTGTACGTTTAAACTCCAATGGTGTATCGGCTTTTGTATCAATTACACGTGGTTGTGATAATATGTGCACGTTTTGTGTAGTACCTTTTACTCGTGGTAGAGAACGCAGCAGAGATCCCAAAAGTATTCTCAAAGAAATTAAAAATTTACAAGATAAAAACTACAAAGAAATAACATTACTCGGACAAAATGTAGATAGTTATATTTGGTATGGAGGTGGACTAAAAAAAGATTTTAATAAAGCATCTAAAGAAGCACAAGAAAAAGCTATTGATTTTTCTAATTTACTAGATATCTGCGCATTAGAATTCCCAGAGATACGTATTCGTTTTTCAACTTCCAATCCACAAGACATGAAGCTAAATGTGATTCATACTATGGCAAAACACACAAATATTTGTAAGTATATTCATTTACCTGTTCAAAGTGGAAGCACAAGTGTATTAGAACGTATGAACCGAAAACATACACGTGAAGAGTATATCGATTTAATTAATAATATCAGAAGTATTATACCAGAATGTGCTATTTCACACGATATGATCGCTGGTTTTTCTGGTGAAACGGAAGAAGAACATCAAGAAACATTGAGCTTAATGGAGTATGTTAAGTATGATTTTGGCTTTATGTTTGCTTATTCAGACAGACCCGGAACACCTGCTCATAAAAATATGCAAGATGATGTGCCTCTAAACATTAAAAAACATAGGCTTACAGAAATCATTCAATTACAACAAAAACACGGGCTTTATCGAATGAAACAATTTTTGGGTAAAACTGTTGAAGTATTAATCGAAGGAAACTCAAAAAAATCAGATGCTCATTGGAAAGGACGTAGCTCACAGAATGCTATGGTTGTTTTTCAAAAAACTGAAAATGAAAAAATTGGTGATTTAGTATTCGTAAAGATTACTGATTGTACATCTGCAACCTTAATTGGGACTAAAACAACCAATTAAAAACCAAATTATTATGAATATTCAAGCCATAAAACAACGATTTAGTATTATAGGAAATGATCCTACCTTAAATCGTTCCTTAGAAAAAGCTACACGTGTAGCTCCAACTGACATTTCGGTTTTGGTAACTGGTGAAAGTGGTGTTGGTAAAGAAAGTATTCCAAAAATCATACATGCCTTATCACACCGTAAACACGCTAAATATATTGCTGTAAATTGTGGTGCAATACCAGAAGGGACTATAGACAGTGAGTTATTTGGACATGAAAAAGGGTCATTTACAGGGGCAACTACTGCTCGTAAAGGCTATTTTGAAGTTGCAGATGGCGGAACAATATTTTTAGACGAAGTTGGCGAGTTACCTCTCACAACGCAAGTGCGTCTTTTACGTGTGTTAGAGAATGGTGAATTCATAAAAGTAGGTTCCTCTAATGTGCAAAAAACAGATATACGTGTTGTAGCTGCTACCAATTTAGAGATGGATAAAGCTATAAACAAAGGTAAATTTAGAGAAGATTTATACTACCGTTTAAGTACTATCGAAATTAACATTCCTCCTTTACGTGAACGAAAAGATGATATTCATTTACTTTTCAGAAAATTTGCCTCCGATTTTGCGCAAAAATATCACATGCCCACCATTAGATTAACCGAAGATGCGATACAATTATTAAATAGATATTCATTTCCAGGAAATATACGCCAATTACGAAATATCGCTGAGCAACTTTCAATAATCGAAACAGAACGTACTATAAATTCGACAAGACTTAAAGAATATTTACCCAATTATAATAGTCAATTACCCAGCCTAGTTAGTGGACAATCAGCTGAATTTGACTATACTGCAGAACGGGAAATGATGTATAATGTCATCTTAGAATTACGAAAAGAACTAGATGAAGTAAAACACCTAACAATGAACCTCTTAACAGGTAAAGAAGCTTCTACTAATTCAACACTCCCGAGGATCTACAAAGAGGAGCCCAAAGAAAATGAAGATACATTTATAGATATTTCAAAAAAAACAGAAAATGAAAATGATATATTTGAAGAGATTGTTGAAGAAAATCAATTAACCCTGCAAGATCAAGAAATAACGATGATTAAACGCTCATTGCAAAAACATCAAGGAAAACGAAAACTAGCTGCCAAAGAATTAGGAATTTCTGAAAGAACATTATATCGAAAGATAAAACAATATGATTTATAAAATAAAATGAAAGTAAAAACATATACACTTCTAATTATCACTCTGTTACTTGTTGCAAGTTGTGGTATTTATTCATTATCAGGAGCCAAAATAGATGCAAAAACTATTCAAATAGATTATTTCCCGAATAATGCTGCACTAGTTGAGCCTTCACTAAGTCAAAAGTTTACCATTGCGTTACAAGATTTATTTTTACAACAATCTAATTTAACTTTGACTAAATCAGACGGTGAATTACAATTTGAAGGAGAAATAACCGATTATACAATTAGGCCAACAGCAGCAACAGCAGAACAAACTGCGGCTTTAAACAGACTGACAATAAAAGTTAAAGTGCGTTTTTATAATAATTTAAATGAAGAAGATAACTTTGAAACAACTTTTTCACATTTTTATGATTATGAAGCAAATCAGCAATTGGTTGGAAGTACAATAGACGATGCTTTTAATGAAATATTTGAACGCATAACACAAGATATATTCAATGCTTCAGTTGCCAAATGGTAAATTATACTAGTTTTGTAAAATATTATTCTGCTTATATAGAATGAATACTAAAGAATTTTTAAAAATATTAAAAGATCCTACTCAACTACAAAATGAACAAGTTTTTGAGTTAGAGGATGTAATTCGTAGTTTTCCCTACTTTCAAGCGGCAAGAGTATTATATCTAAAAGGACTTAAGAATCAGAATAGTTTTAGATATAATCAAGACTTAAAAACAACTGCAATTCATACAACCGATCGCAGTGTCTTATTCCATTTTATTACCTCTGATACATTTTATAATTCACAATCAAAGAAACAAGAACTAAAGATTATTCAGAAAATCGAAGAAGTCGATGAAAATGTTATTAAAAATCTAAAGAAGGAAGTAACCACATCTGAAGAAGATAAGAATCTAATACTTAAAGATACTGAAAGTACTACTGACAAAGTTTTTGAAGGCGATAGTAACAAAATTGAAGCATCTACAGATAAAATTCATAGTATTCAAAAAGAAAAAGACTACATAACCAATGACATTGCAGAAAATCTAAAAGAAACTGAAGAAGAATTACAAAAAAATAAAGGAATAGAAAAAGAGGAAATCGAATACTTTATTAAAAAAATGACTTCTAATCCAGAAGAATATTCATTTATTGAAAACAAGGATACTGATGATTTGGTTATTGAAACGGATGAGCAAAATGTTGAATATATTGATGAAACTAGTATAGAAAAATTGCAGAAGGAAGTAGCGATAATTACACACGATGAAGAAGTAAAATTCTTAAAAGAAAAAGCTGATAAAGCAAAACAAGATATTGATAATAAAAGTCAAGAAGCTACTACAGATAAATCAAGAAAAGCTAAAGGTTTTATTTTTGAGATAGATAATGAAGAACATATCTATACTGTTGAAACAGAATCATCTAACAACACTAACACCTCGAAAACACAAGATTACCACATTGCATTTGAATTAATTCAAGATGAAATAACGACCCAAATCACTGAAGAATCTCCCGTCAAAGAAGAAAAAATATCAATTGACTTAGACATAACCGATCCTATTCATTTTAACAAGGACGACACATACTCATTTAGTGATTGGATGCAACTATCCTCTTTCAAACCAATAGACCGTAACAAACCGGCTAAAATAGTTATACAACGGGGTAAAAATATGGATTTGATAGATGAGTTTATCGAAAAAAATCCTAAAATAAAACCTAGTAAAATTGCAGGGTTTACCGTCAATTTCAATCAAATTGAAGAAATTGAAAGTGATATTATGATGACCGAAACTTTAGCACGTGTTTATACCGATCAGCACAAATATGATAATGCAATTAAAGCTTATGAGATATTAAGTTTGAAATTTCCAGAAAAAAGTAGTTTCTTTGCAGACCAAATAAAAATGCTAGAAAATTTAAAGCAGAAATAAATAACAAAATATAATTATATAATAAAATGAATACATTACTAATCTCATTAATTATCATCGTAGCCTTCTTATTAGTATTACTTATTATGGTACAAAATCCTAAAGGTGGTGGTTTATCATCTACTTTTGGAGGTGGCGGTGCTTCTATGGGTGGTGTGCAAAGCACAAATACATTCTTAGATAAAAGTACTTGGACTCTAGCAGCTGTAATGATTGCTCTAATTTTATTAACCAACTTTACACTAAGACCAGATACTGCAAGTTCTAAATCTGGACTAAAAGAAACTTTAGATAATCGTGAGTTAATCGAAGAAGTTCCTGAGACAACACCTGCTGTACCAGTTGCACCAGCTGAAAACTCAGAAAAACCTGAATAATCCATCAAAAAAGATCTTATTTAATGCCAACCTAGTGACAGGTTGGCATTTTTTTTTGATTGGCATACTTTTGGAAAAAGAAACTAATAATTAATCAGTTTAACTATAATATTATAACAATGAGTATAAATATCAAACCATTAGCAGATAGAGTTTTAATTGAACCTACAGCAACAGAAACTACTACAGCTTCAGGTATAATAATTCCTGATTCAGCAAAAGAGAAACCCCAAAAAGGAAAAGTAATTGCTGTCGGAAAAGGAACAAAAGACCAACCGATGACCGTAAAAAAAGGAGATGCAGTGTTATATGCAAAATATGCTGGCACTGAATTAAATATTGAAGGTAAAGATTACCTGATTTTACGTGAAAGTGATATTCTAGCAACTCTATAATTAATACTAAAACACAAATAAAATGGCAAAAAATATTAAATTTGATATAGAAGCTCGCGACGGGCTAAAACGTGGTGTTGATGCACTAGCAAATGCCGTAAAAGTAACATTAGGTCCAAAGGGACGTAATGTAGTAATTGATAAATCATTTGGAAGTCCATCTGTAACGAAAGATGGTGTAAGCGTAGCTAAAGAAATTGAACTAGAAGACCCATTAGAAAATATGGGAGCTCAAATGGTAAAAGAAGTTGCCTCTAAAACTAGTGATTTAGCTGGTGATGGAACAACAACTGCGACAGTTCTTGCTCAGGCTATCGTACAAGAAGGTTTAAAAAATGTAGCTGCTGGTGCCAACCCAATGGATTTAAAAAGAGGTATCGACAAAGCAGTTTTAGCGATTGTAACTGATTTACAAAAACAATCAAAAACCGTTGGAAATAAATCAGGTGAAATTCAACAAGTTGCTGCTATATCAGCAAATAATGACGATAGTATCGGAAAATTGATTGCAGATGCTTTTGGCAAAGTTGGTAAAGAAGGTGTTATCACTGTTGAAGAAGCAAAAGGAACTGAAACTTATGTTGACATAGTGGAAGGTATGCAATTTGATCGTGGTTATCTATCTCCTTATTTTGTTACGAATTCTGAAAAAATGCTCGTAGATTTAGAAAACCCACATATATTGTTTTTCGATAAAAAAATTAGTGTCCTAAAAGACTTGTTACCCATTTTAGAGCCTGTAGCTCAAAGTGGAAAACCTTTACTAATTATTGCTGAAGATGTTGAAGGTGAAGCTTTGGCTACACTAGTAATGAATAAACTTCGCGGCGCACTTAAAATAGCCGCTGTTAAAGCTCCAGGTTTTGGTGATAGACGTAAAGCTATGCTCGAAGATATTGCAATACTTACAGGTGGTACGCTAATCTCAGAAGAAACTGGAGTTACCTTAGAAGCAGTTACAATGGATATGTTAGGAACTGCAGAACGCGTGACTTTAGACAAAGACAATACAATTATTGTAAATGGAGCTGGTAAAAAAGCTGATATTAAAAATCGTGTTGGTCAGATTAAAGCACAAGCTGAAAATACAACTTCTGAATATGACCGTGAAAAACTGCAAGAACGCCTAGCAAAATTAGCTGGTGGTGTAGCTGTATTATATGTAGGAGCCGCTAGTGAAATTGAAATGAAAGAAAAGAAAGACAGAGTTGATGATGCTTTACATGCTACTCGTGCAGCCGTTGAAGAAGGAATTATTGCAGGTGGTGGTGTTGCTTTGGTTAGAACCAAATCTTCCTTATCAAAAATTAAAGTTGCTAATAGTGATGAAACTACTGGAATCCAAATAATGGAACGTGCCATAGAAGAACCACTACGTCAAATTGTTGAAAATTCAGGAAAAGAAGGTTCTGTTGTGGTAGCTAAAATAGCTGAAGGTAAAGGTGATTTTGGATATAATGCCAAAACAGATAAATATGTACAAATGTTTAAAGCAGGGATTATTGATCCTACAAAAGTAACACGTATAGCTTTAGAAAATGCAGCTTCAGTAGCTGGTATGATTCTAACTACCGAATGTTCTTTAGTAAACATTAAAGAAGATGCTCCCGCCATGCCACCAATGGGTGGAGGTATGCCTGGGATGATGTAAATCTTAGTAAAACTATATTTTAAAACAAAACCCGATTCTTAATTGAAACGGGTTTTTTAGTTAATTAGTTTTTTGATTGAATTAAACTAATTTATGATAGCGTCTACTAACTTCATCCCAATTTACAATATTCCAAAAAGTTTGAATATAATCAGGACGACGATTTTGAAATTTTAAATAGTAAGCATGTTCCCAAACATCTAAACCTAAAATTGGAATACCAAAACATCCAGCATCATCCATTAATGGGTTGTCTTGATTAGGTGTACTACATATTTCTAATTTTCCGTTTTCAACACACAACCACGCCCATCCACTGCCAAAACGAGTAGCAGCTGCTTTATTAAATTCCTCTTGAAAAGCTCTAAAAGAGCCAAAAGAAATATCGATAGCTTTTGCTAAATCACCACTTGGTTTTCCTCCTCCTGTTGGAGATAAAATTGTCCAAAATAAAGAATGATTGTAAAAACCACCTCCATTATTTCTAACAGCTGTACTGTAATTTGAAATATTCGCTAAGATTTCTTCAACAGTTTTTCCTTCAGTATCTGTTCCAGCAATTGCATTATTTAAATTGTTTGTATAACCTGCATGGTGTTTCGTATGGTGAATTTCCATGGTCATTGCGTCAAAATGAGGCTCTAAAGCATCGTACGCATAGGGTAATTTCGGTAATGTAAATGACATAATATATAATTTTAGTTAATAGTAAATTAAGATGCTTCTCTGAAAAAAACGCAGATAAACTTCCTATTATCTTCCAAATATAATAAACAATAAAGCTCAATAACTCTAAAAATAATATTACCTGTTTATAAGACTATAAAGAAAACTTATTAGTAATTATTCATATTAAATAAATAAAAAGCTGATTATTCCAATAAATTAGTAAATTGCGTCAAAGGTTTTGGTTTGTTAATTCAGAAAACGCAAAAACTATTCATAAATGAAATAGATAAGAATAATGCTATTTAATTCAATCGACTTTGCTGTATTCTTACCAATCGTTTTTGCACTTTATTGGTTTGTAACGAATAAAAGATTAAAACTTCAAAACTTCTTACTAGTTATCGCAAGCTATACGTTCTACGGTTGGTGGGATTGGCGGTTTTTATCACTTATTATTTTTAGTACCCTAGTCGATTATTCTGTTGGATTAGCACTAAAAAAACAAGAAAATCAAACCAAAAGAAAAATTTTACTTTGGACAAGTATTTTAGTAAATCTAGGCTTTCTTGGTTTTTTCAAATATTATAATTTCTTTCTAGATAATTTTATAACTGCCTTTTCTTTTTTCGGAACTGAAATAAAAGCCAATTCCTTGTATATTATATTACCAGTAGGAATTAGTTTTTATACATTTCAAACTTTAAGCTATACAATTGATGTCTATAAAAGAAAACTTGAACCAACAAAAGACTTAATCGCTTTTGCTGCCTTTGTAAGTTTCTTTCCTCAATTAGTTGCCGGTCCTATTGAAAGAGCGACCAATCTATTGCCTCAGTTTTATAAAAAACGAAAGTTTATTTATAGCCAAGCTACTGATGGAATGAAGCAGATACTTTGGGGATTATTCAAAAAAATTGTTATTGCCGATAATGCTGCGGAGTATGCCAATATGATTTTTAATGATTCATCTGATTATTCAGGAAGCACCTTAGTTTTGGGAGCTTTATTTTTTACATTTCAGATTTATGGAGATTTCTCAGGGTATTCTGATATCGCAATAGGAACTTCGAGGCTTTTTGGCTTTAATCTTAAACGAAACTTTGCCTTTCCCTATTTTTCAAGAGATATTGCAGAATTTTGGAGACGTTGGCATATTTCACTTTCTACTTGGTTTAGAGATTATCTTTACATTCCACTAGGAGGTAGCCGTGGTGGAATTTGGATGAAAATCAGGAACACTTTCATCATCTTCATCGTAAGTGGTTTTTGGCATGGGGCGAACTGGACTTTTATTGTATGGGGTGCATTAAATGCCATCTATTTTATTCCGTTACTTCTTACTAATAATAATAGAAATAACCTAGACATTGTTGCCAGAGGAAAGTATTTACCCTCATTTAAAGAATTGATAAGCATGTTACTCACCTTTGGACTAACTGTTTTTGCATGGATATTTTTTAGAGCAGAAAATATGGAACATGCTTTTAGTTATATTTCTCAAATAGTTTCTTTAAGCTTATTTGAAATGCCTTATTTCTTAGGAATAAGAAAAGCTGCAATGATAGTTGGCTTTATCATTTTATTCCTTTTAATTGAATGGATAGGCAGAGAACAACAATACGCTATAAAAACTTTGGTGTCAAAATGGAAAAAACCGTTTCAATGGGTATTTTACTACCTTATTGTGATGCTAATTTTCTTATATGGCACTACTAGTAAAGAATTTATCTATTTCCAGTTTTAAAATATGAAAAGATTTATTAGACATATAATCCTTTTTAGTAGTATCGTTTTAGCATCTATCTACTTTATATTATCTCAAGCAGATGGATATTCAGACCCATTTTATTTAAAATTTACAACACCACAACAAAAAAGTTTAATAATAGGTACTTCAAAAGCAGCACAAGGAATTATACCTAGCGTTATCGCTGAAAATTTTGACATTCCAGTTTATAACTATTCTTTTAGTATAAATAGTAGTCCGTTTGGACCCAAATATTTAGAAAGTATTAAGCACAAGCTTTCACAGAAAAAACGAGATGGCGTTTTTATATTAAATGTTGATTGTTGGAGTATAGCTAGCAGATGTACTGAACCAAACGACATATTGAGTTTTAGAGAAAATAATACATGTATTGCAGAAATGGAAACTGTTGACAAAAATCCCAATTTATCTTATCTGCTTAAGTATATGTCTGGTAATTATTACAAAATTCTGCACAAACCAGCTGTGGCATTATTACATGATGATGGTTGGCTAGAGGTTTCACTTTCTATGGATTCAATATCAGTTGCTAGAAGAACAAAAAGCACCTTATTAAATTATAAGAACAAGCAATCGATTTATAAGTATTCGAGTCTTAGAGTAGATTATCTTGTTAAAACAATAGATTTTCTAAATGAATTTGGCGATGTATATTTAGTAAGACTTCCTGTATCTCCAAAATTAATGGCAATAGAAAATGATGTAATGCCAGATTTCAACAATACAATAAACCAAATAGTAAACAAAACATCAGGTTACCTAGATCTGACAACTACAAACGATTTGTATAAATATACCGATGGGGTACATCTTCAAAAAGAATCAGGAAAAAAAGTTACCGAAGAGATTTCAAAATGGATTAGAAATGTTGAAGCCCAACAAAAAGGCACGAAAAAAGGAACTACAGTTAAGTAATTCCTTTTTTTGTTTTATTAAAAGCTTTTCTACATTGAGGTTATTCAACTACCTCAACAAACAAATTCTTTAATACATAATGAGATAAAAAACCCAATTTTTATGTCAATACCAATTGTTTTAGAAGTAACTTCAATAACTATTTATTTATTTCATTCAGATAATTAATAAAATACTTATCGTCAGTTACCAAGCGCCTAGTTTGTTCAAATCGATTATAATCAATACCTCCCGCATCTAGTATTTTTCTGGTATTTGATAAAATTTGTTTAAGTAATTCGGGATTATCCTGTAATAGCTTTTGTTGTTTATTAATTGCATTTGTAATGTCAAATTGTTTAATAACAGTTTTATTATCAATGACTTTTCCTTTTAAATCTTTTTCATCTGTTATATCAAAAAGTTTAATATCAAAGGATTTATCTTTAGATTGCAAATATGATATAACTGAATTCATTTGATTTTTAACCAAGTTTAATTCTTTATCTTGTTGTTTTAATCTTAGTACAAGATCATTTGCATTTATCCCAACTGCAACATTTACCATTGAAATTCTAAAATCATTAACTGCTTCAGACCACGCAACACCAACAATTCTTTCAAATTGATCTAAAGTAATATCATTTGGACTAACTGCAATTCCAAAACCATCTTTCAACATAGAGGCTATAATATAATCTCCAATAGTTACTTTTCCTTTTACTTTTACTTGAACTTGCCCCATAAAAGCAATTTTTTCAAAATTAGCTTCCTTTCCTACTGGAGGCATATTACCTAATACAATAGGACTTTTAGAAACGACCATAAAATGATTAGCATTAGTCATGTTTTTTGAAATTTTACCACCTCTTACTCCAACAATGTCTCCATAACTAAAAGTCTCATTATAAATAGCTTTTTCGAGCCATTCTGCATAATCTCCACTACCAGATTCAAAAGCCACACCAACGTTTGCATTTGCAGTCAAATTATATTCTGCAATTTCTCCAACTTTTAATGCTGCTTGTGCTGCCATAACAACAACTTCCGCTGCATCTAATTGAGTTCCACAAGCTACACCTTCTGCTGCAAAAGCAACAAGATCAAAAGCAGCCATCATATTATCCCAAATGTATTGAAAACTACCTAATAATTCCAGCGAAGTTTGTCCTTCTATCCTACCTTGTCTACCATTGTCATCCCAAAAAGTAATAAAATTTTTACTATTATTTCTTGTACCATTTACTTTTACAGCAATACCTTGATTACTCCCTTCTACACGTAATGGATAGGCATCATAACTATTATCACCACCTGTAAGCGCCGGCTTTGTATTAATTGTTACTTGACCATTTAAAAACGTACGCTCACCTACTAAAAAATGATGATCTACAATAACAGAATCACCATGAACTTTTAAATTTCCACCGATATCTAAACCTCCTCTAATAGCAATACTATCAGCAACAAATAAGCCTCTTACATCGGCTAAACTCCCAAATCGAGGAATTGGATCTGGTGACACTTCATCAGATACTACTAACATGTCTGTTACAGTACTTGCATCGATATTGATATTTGAGTCAAATTGACCAAAACCATTTACATGAAGATCTCCAGTAAGTAAAGTAAGACTTTGGTTTTCTACAGTAAAAGGCCCATTATTTATAGTTTCTCCCTCTACAGTATTTAAATATACATTTTTTGCAACTGTTAGGTTTTCATCAATGCTTAAACTCTTCTTCATATTAATATCTCCATTACTAAAGATACGCATTCGTTCCTCATCATTGGTTACCAATACAAGATCCGCCTCATCTGTAGTACCCAGTTTGTCTTTATCAGGATCAGATTTTGAATTACCAAAAAGTGACCAGTTTTGAGATGGAACTCCACTCCCACCTTTAACCTCAATTCCGTCACTTATTTTAGATGCTGTTGCAGCATGAAAAGCATAAGGAACTGCAAGTAATTTGCTAATACTAACAGAGGAATAGTTATCTTCTTCATCGGTTTTCATGGCAATATCTATCCAAATATTCTCAGTTTCCCAAGGTATTTTATTAAAGACCCCTTTTTCTATGTTTCCTTGTCCAACTACCAACGAAAATAAACCGAATTGATTAGTTGTAACATTGTGCACTTCAGTATAGTAAATTTGAGATAAATTTATATCGCTTTGAAGTTTAATTTTTAGTGAAATAGGTTGATTTGCAATTATTTCACCTGAAAGATCTCTTGCTACCGCCTGATATTTCATCCCTTGCGGTGTTGTTTGCGCATTAAAAGAAGTTATCATTAGCAATGATATAATAATGCTAAAAAGTATTTTTTTCATAATAGTAAGTTTTGTAAATTAGAATATGATTAGTTCTTTAAAACTCTGTAGGCTGCTACATTCGTTCCTAAAGAGTCTGAGATACTCAATAAATAAATTCCAGATGCCAAATAGGTCATGTCAAAAGGAAAATTTGGTTCGTTTTCAAATACATCAATAGATTTTAAAAAATTTCCGGCACTATCAAATAAATTGATATTATATGGAAAATTAAAATTCTCATGTATTTGAATGTTTAAAATAGAATACACAGGATTTGGGAAAATTGTGAAATTCATAAATAATCCCTGATTTTCAACTTCAATATTTTCAATTGTCAAGAACGGTTGATGAAAACCTTGTGTAAATACTTTATTACCGAGATTAACGGTCTCTATAAAATTCTCTCCTAGTGTCCATTCAATAATTAATCCCTCAGCTTGATTAACCCCTCCTTGTACAGATAATACAGTAGGAGACAAGCTTTGCGAAATTAAATGGATTGAGATAAAAAATAATAGGGTGGTAAATAGTGCTTTTTTTTTCATAATTTAAGATTAATAATTATTGTTAAAAAAGTATCCAAGTATGGGGTTAAGTATGCAACTTCTCATTGCTCATAGCAAAAAAACATCTTTCACTAAAGGTCAAATTAGAAAACGCAATCTCTTATAAAGAAGTTAAATATACAATGACCTCGGTCACTCAAACTAATGATTGTAATCAATTAACTTCTAAAGAATTAGTGAGATGATTTACTTTGTAATGATCTAAATTTTTTGAATATGACTATTTACAAAGTGACAATTCCGTGACGGTAAATAGACATTAAACTGCTATAATATGCGAACAAAAAGGCGTGAAAAAAGGAACTACGATTATGTAATTCCTTTTATATTTTATAGACCTCTCGACTACGCTCGAGGTGACATTTGTTATTCAACTATCTCAACTAACAACTCATCATTCTTTTTCACAACCCTAGCTATTTTCTTAGATGTCAATCCTTTAATGGTTTTATCCCACTTTTTATTACTTAAACCTGATTGGGTTTTTAAGTCGTTTAAGGCTACCGGAGAGTTTGCTTTTAATATGGTAAATACTGCTTTTTCCTCATCAGTCATGGCAACTGCTTTTTTCTCCGGTTTCATTTGTGGAAAAAAAAGCACTTCTTGAATAGAACTATTATTAGTCATAAACATCACCAAACGATCAATACCAATACCAATACCAGATGTTGGTGGCATTCCATATTCTAAGGCACGTAAGAAGTCGTGGTCAATAAACATCGCCTCATCATCCCCTTTTTCTGATAACTTTAATTGTGCTTCAAAACGTTCTTTTTGGTCAATTGGGTCATTTAACTCAGAATAGGCATTTGCCAGTTCACTACCGTTAACCATTAGTTCAAAACGTTCTGTTAAAGCAGGATTTGAACGATGTTCTTTTGTTAACGGGCTCATCTCTTTAGGATAATCAGTGATAAAAGTAGGTTGTATATACAAATGCTCACACTTTTCTCCGAAAATTTCATCGATCATTTTACCTATACCAAAGCTTTCATCTACTTCTATACCTAACTTTTTGCAAACATTTCTTAACTCAGATTCATTCATTCCTGCTACATCAATTCCTGTATGAACTTTAATAGCCTCCAATATAGGGACTCGTGCATAAGGCGCTTTAAAACTTACCTTTTGATCTCCAATTTGTAGTTCAGTAGTGCCGTTACTGTCAATTGCTACTTTTTCTAGCAATTGTTCTGTCATCTCCATCATCCAATTATAATCTTTGTAGGCAACATATAATTCCATTATTGTAAACTCCGGATTATGTGTACGATCCATTCCTTCGTTACGAAAGTCTTTTGAAAATTCATAAACAGCTTCAAAACCTCCTACAATTAATCTTTTAAGATATAATTCGTTTGCGATTCTAAGATAAAGTGGAATATCTAACGCATTGTGATGTGTAATAAATGGTCGAGCTGCTGCCCCACCCGGTATAGGTTGTAAAACAGGCGTTTCTACTTCTAAGTATCCCTTATTATTTAAGAATTCTCTAATCGAATTATTAATCTTCGTGCGTTTAATAAAGGTTTCTTTTACATGATCATTTACAATTAGATCTACATAGCGTTGACGATATCGTGTCTCAGCATCACTAAAAGCATCATATACTTTACCATCAGCATCTGTTTTGACCATTGGTAGTGGTTTTAATGCTTTAGATAACAATGTAAATTCCTTAACCCGAACAGATATTTCACCTACTTTGGTCTTAAAAACTTCACCACGAACACCAATAATATCACCCATATCCAATAATTTTTTGAATACAGTATTGTACATGATTTTATCTTCATTTGGACAGATTTCATCTCGGTTAAAATAGATTTGCATTCTACCTGATGCATCTTTAAGTTCAGCAAATGAAGCTTTACCCATAATACGACGACTCATAATACGACCAGCAAGAATCACTTCTTTTCCTTCAAATGAATCAAAATTAGCTATAACTTTCTCTATTGAAGCTGTAGTTTTATATTCAGCCGCAGGATAAGGATTAATTCCTAAATCACGTAATTGTTGTAGGGATGCCCTACGCACTCGTTCTAGTTCAGAAAGGTTTTGATTCAAAATAAAAGGTTTATAGATTAAGTTTGCAAATATACAATCAATCTATCAAATTTTAAATTCTAAATTTTGAATTCTTAATTAACCTACCAACCAGGTGTAAAGTTAAGTCCAAAAACTCCTTTGCTATTTCCTTCTAATTGAAGTGGAAATGCGTAATAGGGTTCTATAATTAATTGACCAAATAAATTGATTCGTGTAGAAATTCCTGTACTTGTTATTATAGTTGACTGCTCTAGGGTTCTATCAACTTCATATCGTTCATTTTTACCCCAAGCTACACCAGCATCAAAAAACAAGTTTAAATCAGTAAACAAAAAACCTGATTTAATAGCAGCAAGTCTTTCAGGTCCAGTAAAAGGAAAACGAATTTCAAAACTAGCTAAAATCATTTTACTCCCTAGAATATCATTAGGAGTAAGTGATTCTTCGTCTAAAAGATTACTTCTTTCAAAAGCCTTGTAATTATAGCCTCTAATTAAGGTTTCATATCCTAAGTATAAGGGTGGCATGATAGCATCATTTGCATCATCTCCTAATCGTAAATAAGTATTTCCCTTGAAAGCAAAAGTAACAGGTTTTGCATAAAAATATTTTCTAGCATCGGCTAATAACGAAGTCATATTTAAACGACCAAATGATTGTTGTACTTCAAAACGATATCGATATCCTTTCATGGGTGCTGTTAAACCAAAACTAGAATTATCACCTACATAGGCAAGACTCACATCTTGTATGGCAAAAGGCTCTCCAACACCTTCCTCTATATTTCTTTCTCTATCTTCACCGTAATAATAATACCCATATTCATCATAGTAATTATTGTATTTATCTAATCTAAAACTATAATAATTAAATGAGGCTCCTGCTTCTAATCGTGTTGCCTTTGAAAAAGGATAATAGGAAAAAACGGAAGCTTGTTCGTTAAATATTCGATAGACATTATATGTTTCTTTAAGACTGTTTACTGTTTGACCATTAATAGAAATACTATCGTATCCTATTTCATACGTTACATATCTATATGGAATATGAGACACACCACCACCCCATGCATAACGTGATTTTCGATTTAAATAAGCTGCTTGAGCTCCAAAATCTTGTAATTCTCCATTAAGCATTGCACCAATATATAATTGATTTTCACCGAGCATATCACCAAATAGCATGTTAATACCTCCTGACATTCCCGTACCATATCTTCCTGTAGAAATACCTACACCACCATTACTTATATAATCTAACTTAAATTTAGGTTCATAATCTTTTTCTTTGAGTTTGTCGGTTTCTGCTAAAATATTTTCATTTTTTAAATTTACATCTACAAAACCCTCTTTTAAATTCATCGATGGCAAAATTGCTGCTATTTCACTTTCATCATCAGCTGCAATTTCTTTAGCCTCCAAATCTGATACTTTAATTTTATAAATATTATATTTAGAATCATTATAATGACTATATAAAATTTCGTTTTTATCAGTCGAAACACTTATTGCTGAAGAATACTTGGTGATACCACTAACTCCTGTATAAAAATTAGTTAATTGTTTAATCTGTGCCGTTTTAATTTCATATTGATAAATATCTCGAAAACCTTCTCTGTCAGAAAGAAAATAGATAAATCTACCATCACCACTATACGTAGGATTTAAATTACTTGAGTTTGGAAAAACATTTGGAGTAAAAACTTCTTTTCTATCCAAGTTTAGAATTGCAAAAGTTAAATTTTTATTTGGTCGTGTTTTCGCATAGTCTATATGATCAGTCACAAAGACAATACTTTTTCCATCAGGAGACCATTTAGGTTGCATATTGGCATAATAATCATTCGTCAATTGTTTAACTTCTTTTGTGTTTATGTCAATAGTAAATAAATTACTATGTCCATTTTTCAATCCAGAAAATAATATTTTCTCACCATCAGGAGACCAGTTAATATTACTAAAAGAAGGAATAGTAGGAATGAAGAAATCGTCAATTACTCTTGCTTTATCCATATCAGCAATCGCTAATTTATTTTTCCCTTCACTATAAATAACAAAGGCATATCTTTTACTATCAGGAGACCAAGTTCCTGCTGATTCAAAAGCATCTAATGCATCTAAATGACTTTTATGCGTACGTGTAGATAGTTTTTTAATTATTTTTCCACTTACAGCATCTGCAAGAAATAAATCAAGTGAAAAGATATTCTTTTCCGATAAAAATATAAAGTATTTACCATCAGGACTTACCGAAGGAGATATATTTAAACGTCCGCCATTTTTTTCATCAATCAACTTTTGACCAAGTCCTTTTATATTTCTATTTTTCATCAGAGGTTTGTAATGATTTTCAATAGCTGTTTTCCATTTTACTGAAAACGAATCTGTTGGCATCCCTAATTCTTTTTTAAAGGCCTCTTTCACACCAAATTTAGCCGTTTCTAAGTACAACGGATAGAGTTTATCATCACCAAAAGTTCCCCCTACAAAAGCCCAAAATGCTTGTCCATAACGATACGGGAAATACCGCGACTTATACAAATCTTTAATTCTAGGAAAATATTCATTCGCAACAGCATCACGCATCCACATAGCTGTATGCGCATCAACACTTCCAATGGATAAGTATTCTGCCATCCCTTCTGTCATCCATAATGGAATATTTGCCATATTACTAAATGACAAAGAATCACTTGATTTAATCATATTGTATTGATGTGCATGAACCAACTCATGCCCCATTACATGATCTGTTTGCGTATAAGATGGTGTCACAGGGAAAGTAACCCTGTTCTTTAGTCCTTCTGTAACGCCACCTGTACTCGTCCCAATCAAACCACCTACAACAGAGGTTTGTTGAAAATCACCGTGATTACTGTATAATATTATTGGAACTTTATAATCGAAAGTATCTTTAAAAATCTGTTCGTGACGGACACGCCACTTTTCAGCATCTTTAACCAGGCCAATGATTAATGAATCTTCTTCTAAGTAATGATAGGTGTCAAAAGTTTTAGACTCAACCACTTTAAAATCAAATTTTTTGTACTTAACCTTATTTTGTCCAAAATACTGAGCTTGTACACTTTGAAAAAAGAGAATAGAAAAACCGATTAGTAAAAGATTAAATTTACGATTCATAAGATGGGTTTTAAAGATAGGCATTATATTAGTCGTTAAAATGCTTATAGATTACAAATATATTCAAAATATTATTGTAACAAATGAGTCCTATACTATTGATTGTATTAGTATAAATTAGTTGCTTTAATAACTAAGATTTATTAAGAAAGCTTAAAAATTGTTTATTCATAAACTAGTATTCCTCACAAATAGAACCGCTTTAAAAATTTTATGTAACTTTGCCGCATCCTTTTTAAGAAGGATAATTTGTGTCGAAAAGGCACTTGTTAATAAGTGTCTAGGTTTCAAACCAATGAAAAGCTTCTCGCCTTTGGGCGGATGCTTTTTTTTTATTTTAGGTATTTTAATTACTTTTACCTATTATAAGATTTATATACTTTGAAAAAAAACAAAGCAGTAATCATATTTTTACTTCGTTTCTTTGTGAGCTATTTTATACTCTCAGGATTGTATCAATTTTATCTGAGCAAAAGCCAACAAACAGAAACTCACTACAGCTGCAGTCCTATAACTGAAATGGTTACGAAAAATACTGTTTATATTGGTGATATTTTAGGTTTTGATTTTAAAAGTGAGCAAAACACACAAGAGCTTTCATTTAAACTATATATAAACGGTAATTTTGTAGCTCGTATTGTAGAAGGTTGCAACTCAATAAGCATTATTGTATTGTTTTGGGCCTTTATCATAGCTTTTGCGGGAAGTTGGAGAAATACAATATCATTTGGTTTAATTGGTAGTTTATTAATATATATTTTAAATATTTTACGTATTATTTTTATCAGTATCGCATTAGATAAATATCCTCAACATTCTAACTTTTTGCATCAAATTTTATTCCCTGCAATTATCTATGGTTTTACTTTTATACTTTGGGTAATTTGGGTTAAATATTTTGCAATTAAAAACTCAACTGAGTATAAAATAAATGTATAAAAAATGGTTTAACATATTGTTTGTAGGCTTATTATTCTTATTGCTAATAGGAGTTCGTTATTTTGAAGAGCTATTTTATGATCCCCTTCAAGCTTATTTTGAATATGACTATTTGCATAATAGCTTAGCCGAATTTAACAAAGGAAAATTATTTTTTAATATTTTTATTAGGTATACTATAAACAGTATTATTTCGATACTAATTATTTGGGTTGCTTTCAGAAAAAAAAGTTATGTAAGTTTTAGTATATACTTCTATAGTATAGCATTTGTATTTTTACTATTTACTTTTTGGTTAGTATTACTAACTCGATTTGAGAATTATTATCTATTTGGTTTTTATATTCGTCGTTTTTTAATACATCCAATTTTCATTTTATTGCTTTTACCTGCTTTTTATTATCAACTTAAACATACTAAGGCTAAGTAGTCCTTACCAGAAAATATCTATTTCTTAGAGTCACTAAGTAGTTTGCGTTCAAACAATTTGATTTTTCTTGTATTTTTTTAACATACTATTTATTTAATGATATGTAATTTATGTTACATTTGCCGTGTGAAACACACTCTTATATATAAGTTTTCTGCAACTTTACTAGCTCTCCTAGTTTTGTTTTCAAGCTTGTCATTTAGTGTTCAAAAACATTATTGTGAAGGTGAGATAAATTCATCTTTTTTTTATAGTGCAGTAGAATTATGTGATGAAGAATCAGCTGAATGTCATAGTAAAGAAGTTGAATCAATGTGTTGTACTTCTAATTTAAAAGAATCAAATTGTTGTACAAATACGTCAGAATTTATTGAAGGAATATCCATTGAACAACAAGCACAAACAAAGCAGAGTATTA
>JAUVBX010000069.1 GCA_030590985.1 Lutibacter sp.
ATTATCAATTGACGGCTGATACTTCTAATACAAAAAACCGATACGCTTCATCTTCTGTTTTAGCAACAGGAGAATGGTATAAGTTTAGCATAGACACGACAGGAGTTTATAAGCTCAGTCATTCTTTTATTAAAAATCTAGGAGTCAATATCAATAGTATTAACGCTAAACATATTAGTATATATGGAAATGGTGGACATTTATTGCCCTATAGAATTGGTGATTTAAGATATGATGATTTAAAAGAGAATGCTATTTATGTTGAAGGAGAGGAAGATGGTAGTTTTGACTCCAATGATTATATTCTTTTCTATGCACAAGGGCCAGATAGTTGGTTACATACAAACACCTTGAGCTCTTTAAAGCATCAAAAAAACATATATACTGACAAAGCTTACTATTATATTCATGTAAAAAGCCAATCTGGTAAAAGGATTACAGATGCACCAATTATAAATCAAATACCTCAATTAGAACTTACTAATTTTGATGACTATATTTTTCACGAAATAGATAGAAAAAACTTATTTCAAGCTGGCCAACAATGGTTTGGTGAATCTTTTGACATTGAAAATGAGCAAACGATATCTATGCTTTTTGAAAATATTGATACTTCATTTCCTGTTTCTGTGAAAACAAGAGCAGTTGCAGCATCAGAAAAAGCCACTTATATGGATGTTTCAATTAATAACCAAAATTTATATGCGCTTACTTTCTACCAAGCTATTAATCATCAATGGGCAAATGAAAGCATTAAAAGTATAAACGATCTTAATTTAAATTCTGAACAAATTAACATAGAGCTAACCTACAATAATAATGGTGATGCTTCGGCAAAAGCTTACCTTGATTATATTGAGGTTATTGGAAAAAAGAAATTAATTGTTAATAATAAACAATTTTCATTTCGCAATTTTGAGGTTATTGAAACATTAGGACCTATTTCTTTTACCTTGCAAAATGCTTCAAATATCACTAATTTATGGGATGTAACTGACCCAATCAATTCAAAGAGAATTACAAATCAGAGTAATAATAATGATTTCAGTTTTATTGTTCAAGGTGGTGAGTTAGGTGAATATATTGTATTAAATCAACAAGATTTTTACACACCTGAATCAACTGAAAATTCTCAAATTCAAAATCAAAATTTACATGCACTACAAGATGTAGATTATGTCATTATAACCAAAGATTTTTTAATAAATGAAGCAGAAGTTTTAGCACAATATCACAGAGATAATAGTGATTTGAATGTTGAAGTAGTACCCTTATATAAAATTTATAATGAATTTGGTTCAGGAGCTAAAGATATAACAGCTATTCGTGATTTTATTAAATTTTTATATGAGAATTCAGATCCTCATTTACAATATGTTCTATTGTACGGTGATGCTTCTTATGATTTTAAAGATCTATACGAAAACTCTGATAATATTGTTCCTGCATTTCAATCGTATAAAAGTTTTAATATGACCACTTCTTATGTCACCGATGACTTTTTTGTTATTGTGAGCGATGCTGATGAAGGAGATTTAGATGCTGATGATGTATCACAAACACAAGATGTAGCTATAAGTAGAATACCTATAAGAACTATCTCTGAGGCACGAAATGTAACTGCTAAAATTCTTAATTATTATAAACAAGTTTCTTTAGGTGATTGGCGCAACCAAATAGCGATGATGGCCGACGATCCAGACAGTAAAACTGGGAGTTCCCTACAAGATGGAGAAGAATTATTAGCTGATAATATAAAAATAAATAAACCTGTTTTTAATATTAAAAAGATTTATGCTGATGCATATTCTCAAGTAATATCTTCTGGTGGATCTAGATATCCTGAAGTCAACGTAGCTATTACTAATGTTATTGAAAAAGGAGTACTTATTGCTAATTATTTCGGACATGGAGGTGAAGATGGTTTAGCAGAAGAAAGATTATTAGAAACACATGAAATTGAAGCTTGGAACAATATAAACACATTGCCTTTGATTATGATTATATCGTGTGAGTTTGCACGTTTTGACAATCCTTCTCGGCCAAATACTGCTGGTGAATTAATTATCAGAAATCCGTATGGAGGTGGTGTTCACCAAATTGCTACAGCTAGAGCTATATGGGTTACAGTTGGAGGTATATTAAACTATGAATTAATGCCTTATCTGTTAGAATATGAAGACGCTAGTAAAAGTATATCAGAAAATCTACGGCTTGTGAAAAATGATAACAATGCTATTTCTATGAAACAACGCTATTTTGTTTTTTCTTTTGGTGATCCTGCTATGAAATTAGCAGTACCTAAACCTGATATTAAAATAACACATATGAATAACATACCTGTTACACAGTCTTTGGATACAATAAAAGCATTGTCTCATATTTCTTTTGAGGGAGTTATTACAAACACAAATGAACAAATAGATACTAGTTTTAACGGAGAACTATCCATAACAATTTATGATAAGCCTGTTGACAAAGAAACCCTAGATAATGATGGGATTGCAGGTGTAATGACATTTGACACACAAGAAAGTAAAATTTTTAGAGGCAGTGCATCCGTAACAAATGGACAGTTTAATTTTGATTTTGTTGCTCCAAAAGATATTCGAATTGCTTATGGGAATGGAAAATTAAGCTTTTATGCAGATAATGGCATTATTGATAAAGCAGGTTATAACCTAGATGTTATCATCGGAGGAATAAATGAAAATGCTCCTGAAGACACACAAGGTCCAGACATTCATTTATATATGAATGATAAATCCTTTATTGATGGAGGAACCACGAATCAATCTCCTATGTTTTTGGCATTTTTTGAAGATGAAAATGGTATCAATACTTCACTTTCATCAGTAGATCATGATATTGTTGCGATACTAGATGGAAATCAACAAAACCCTATCATACTAAATGATTATTACACAACTGAATTAAATGATTATAAAAAGGGAAATTTAGAATATCGACTTAGAAATCTTGAAGTTGGAACACATAGCATTCATTTAAAAGCATACGACACATACAATAATCCTTCAGAGGCTACGTTAAGTTTTGTGGTATTAGATGATAGTAAACTGGTTCTTGAGCATGTTTTAAATTATCCAAATCCATTTGTAAATTATACAGAATTTTGGTTTAATCATAACAAGCCAAATGAACCGTTAGAAGTTCAAATACAGATTTATACGGTTTCTGGAAAATTAGTAAAAACAATCAATCAACTAGTACTTAATTCAGGTAGCTTATCAAGAGATATTCAATGGGATGGTCTAGATGATTTTGGACAAAAAATAGGAAAAGGTGTATACATCTTTAAATTAAACGTAAAAGCCACCCTATCTGACTTAAAGGCAGAAAAATATGAAAAACTAGTCATACTTCAATAATTTTATAGATATTTGTCGGTATGTCGATTGATAAACAACCTAAAAATATTTTAACAAAAAATAATTCGTAAACATGCAAAATAAAATTATATTACTATTAGCTGCACTATTCTTGATTACTCCAAAAATAGACGCTCAAGATGAGGTTAATGCTATTACGACCGCAGCCCCTTTTCTATTAATTACACCCGATGGTAGATCTGGAGGAATGGGAGACATAGGAGTAGCAACAAGCCCTGACTTTAATTCACAACACCATAATCCTGCAAAAGCCGCTTTTAACGATATGGAATTTTCTATAGGCGTTAACTTTACACCTTGGATGCGTGAGTTGGTTAATGATGTTTACCTAGGAGGATTTTCAGTAACCAATAAACTAAACGAACGTAGTGCATGGGCGGCTAGTTTTAAATATTTCACTTTGGGTGAAATTCAACTAACGGATAATGATGGTAACGATATAAGTATTGAAAAACCAAATGAATTAGCAGTAGATGGTACGTATGCTTTAAAATTAAGTGAATCTTTTAGCTTAGGTGTAACTTTGCGTTATATACGTTCTGATTTTGCACTTAAAGTTCAAAATTCAGATTTACAAACCGTAAACTCTTTTGGGGTTGATGTTTCGGGATATTTTGAATCTGCTGAATCTAATTTTGGAGATTTTAACGGTTTATTCCGTGGTGGGTTTAATATTTCTAATATCGGACCTAAAGTAAGTTATGTTCCTGGTGGTAGAGAAAACTTTATTCCTACTAATATGAAATTAGGTGCTGGTTTTGATTTTATACTTGATGATTACAATAAAGTAGCTTTAACACTTGAAACTACCAAACTTTTGGTGCCTACTCCACCGAGTGATTTTGACAACTCAATTGGTTTTTTTGAAGGTATGTTTAGTTCATTTGGTGATGCACCAGGCGGTTTTAGTGAAGAAATAAAAGAATTTACTTGGGCAATAGGATCAGAGTATATGTATAGTGATGCTTTTGCTTTTAGAGCAGGATATTTTCACGAAAGTGATACAAAAGGAGCTCGTAAATTTTTCACAGTTGGAGCTGGCTTTAAGTTTAGGGCAGCGAGTATTGATTTCTCTTATTTGTTTAATGCATCAGATATAAATAATCCTTTAGAAAACACCTTACGCTTTTCTCTTGGATTTAACTTAGGGGAATCTTTTAGTTATTTCTAATTTTTAACCAATCCTATTGAAAGAATTAAATAAACAAACTTCCTTTGTAATCTATAAGTCAATTTCAGAATTAACAAATGAAATTAGTGACTTAATGCAACATGCAAAAAAAGCTATAAGTAGAGCCTATGCACCTTATTCGGGTTTTCAGGTAGGCGCAGCTATACTTTTAGCAAATGGAAAAATAGTAACAGGAAATAATCAAGAAAATGCAGCCTATCCGTCAGGTATGTGTGCCGAACGAGTAGCTATATGGAGTGCTTCTTCACGCTATCCAAATATCGTAATAAAAAAAATAGCGATTACCGTAAAATCAAGTACAAAACAAGTCGACCAACCTGTAGCTCCTTGTGGTGCCTGTCGACAAACTTTATTAGAATATGAAATCAATCAAAAAGAACCCATTGAAGTTTTCTTTATGGGTGAAATTGGAAAAGTTATAAAAGCAAATTCTCTTCAAGATCTATTGCCTTTTTCATTTGATCAGTCTTTTCTGTAACTCATATTATCATGTTTTTTAAGTAACTTTTCTTACTTGAGTTTATTATTTTCCAAAAAAAACTTTGCTGCTATTTAAAAATATGTACTTTCGTATTCCTAAAATACACTAATTATGCCTATTAACACAGTAATTACGGGTACTGGAAGCTATATTCCAGACATTGTTAAAAAGAATTCAGATTTCTTAAATAATGAATTTCTAAATGAAGATGGAACTCCTTTTGGCTATGACAACGAGATCATTATTGAAAAGTTTAAAGCCATCACTGGCATTCAAGAAAGACGTTATGCATGTGAAAACCTCAACTCATCAGATTTAGCATATTTTGCTGCTGTTAAAGCAATAGAAGATGCTGGAGTTGATAAAGAGAAAATTGACTATATCATCGTAGCACATAATTTTGGTGATGTAAAAAGTACAGCCATTCAAAGTGATGTTTTACCTAGTTTAGCATCTCGTGTAAAACACCAATTAAAAATAAAAAATCCTAGTTGTGTTGCTTACGATATATTATTTGGCTGTCCTGGTTGGATAGAAGGTATCGTTCAAGCACATGCATTCATAAGAGCTGGCATGGCTAAAAAAATATTAGTTATAGGTTCTGAAACACTTTCCAGAGTGGTAGATGCACATGACAGAGATGCAATGATTTATTCTGATGGCGCGGGTGCTGCAATTGTTGAAGCAAAAGATGAAAAAATAAAAAGAGGTGTACTTAGTACGGCTACTCGAACAGACACTTATGAAGAGGCTTATTATTTATATTTTGGTAATTCTTTTGACAAAACAGAAGATACTGACGTAAGATATATAAAAATGCATGGACGTAAAATATACGAATATGCCTTAAATAATGTTCCGATTGCCATGAAAGCAGCTTTAGATAAAACAGCGGTTGATATATATAATCTTAAAAAAGTATTCATACATCAAGCAAATGAAAAGATGGATGAGGCCATTATTAAACGTTTCTTTAGACAGTATAAAGTTCCCACACCTTATAAGGTAATGCCCATGAGTATACACCTATTGGGTAATAGTTCTGTAGCTACAGTTCCTACATTATATGATCAAGTATTAAAAAATCAAATTGAGGATCAAGAAATAGCAAAAAATGATATAATTATGTTTGCATCTGTTGGTGCAGGAATGAATATCAATGCTATTGTTTATAAATTGTAGAATGAAATTAAAAAAAAGAAATTATTATTTTAACCTGAGTTCGACGTAAGATTTTTAGTAAAATACTTCATTAAAAAATCCCAAGAATTAATATTCTCGGGATTTTTTATTTCTACTCAATAAACTTTGTAGATTTTATTCTGTAAAAGAATATTTAAAGTCTTTTTGGTAAGTCGTCCACTCTTCTGCTGTAGCTACATTTTTATAGTCATTGGAGGCAAATAGCTTAAGGTATAATTCTAACTGTTTGGGCGTTTTATATCCTTTAACAGGAGCTAAATAATTAGCCTCTTCATCTAAAAAAAGAATAGTAGGATAAGCATTTACTCTAAAAAATCCAGATAATTGATGTGATGAATTACGTTTATTCGCTTTTGTTGCATCATAACGTGGGTTCGTATATTTTTTACCTCTAAAATTAACTGTTTCATTACCTTCTGCATTAAATTTTACAGCATAATAATTTTCATTAACATATTTTACCACATCAGCATTTTGAAAAGTATTTTTGTCTAATAACTTACAAGGACCACACCATGTAGTATAAGCATCCATCATGATTTTTTTCGGATTTGCTTTTTGTGCAGCTACAGCTTCTTCAAAGCTTATCCAATTAATTTCTGCTGCTTCTGCTTGTGATTTATCTGCTGTTGAATTATTAGTTGTAAAAGCAAAAGCTGTAACAACAATTATTGTAATAAATAGTAATTTTTTCATCTGTTTTATTTGTTTTATTTTTTATATCTCTTTAGTCGCAAAGTATGTGCCAAAATTACAAAACTTGATAAAAAAACAAACCAATATTGTGTAACTTAGATTACTTTTCTATTTATCAATGCCGTGCATCATACGTTTAATTGGTCTATTAAGACTCAACATCACTAGACCTGCAGCAAATGGTATAATTGTAAAAATCAAGAAAAAACCTGATAAGCCAACACTTTCTGAAATACCATCAGAATACTCTGCCATAATAGAAGCCAATTTTCCTGATAAACCCGTGAATACATACCAAATACCAAATAAGAAACCTAACATTCGAGCTGGGGCTAATTTACTTACATAAGATAAGCCTACTGGAGATACGGCAAGTTCTCCCATTGTGTGTAATAGATACGCCAATAACAACCAAATCATACTTACAGAAGCTGTCTTTGCTCCAGGAGGAATAGTTGAAGCTCCTATAGCTAACATTCCAAAGCCAGCTGCTAATAATGTTAAACCTCCAAAAAATTTCTGAGGTCCAGAAAATTTATATTTTTCCCAAAACTTTGAATAAAGCGGTGCTAAAGAAATAATAAAAACAGGGTTGAGTATTTGAAACCATGAAGTATCAACTAAAGTTGATGTACCCGTTACTTTGTCATATACTCTAAATATTACTAAAGCCCATATAATTATAAAACTTATGGAAGTAAACAAAATAGTCAATGGATACTTTTTAATAATCGCTTTACCCAGTTTATAGATTACCCAAGTTAATACTAGCATCGGCGCAATAGAAAGGATAAAATCAATAATTTTATAGATTAAACTCCAACTACCTTCTAAAGCTCTACTTGTATAATCTCTAGCAAAAATAGTCATCGAAGTTCCAGCTTGTTCAAAACTCGCCCAAAAGAATATTACAAAAAAGGCAATTAAAAATACTACTTTTAAACGGTCTCTTTCAATAGGTTGAAAACGTTTTAATCTTGAAACTCCTAGTGTAATAAATACAACTAATGATAGTAAGAAAAAGAAGTTTGACATGTCTATTTGAAAACTAGTACCAAAAACATCAATTGAGAATAAATTTTCTGTTAAAAAATGTTTTCCTCTTGTCACAACGGAATATAATCCATCTATAATCCATGTGATTCCTAAAAAACCTCCAAAAGCAGCGATACTTAAATCTCTTTTTGTAAAAGGAACGTTTCGCTGTTGTTCTTCAGGTGATAAATCAATTATTTTAGGTTTGGGTTCTGAGGCTGCTTTTCCAAAAACTGATCGTGCAAAATAGAATTGTAACAATCCAAAAAGCATAAAGATACCGGCTAAACCAAAACCCCAAGTCCAACTAAAAGTCTCTCCAATCCAACCCACAAGTAAGGTTCCTATAAAAGCTCCTGCATTTACACCCATATAAAATATGGTATAAGCTCCGTCTTTTTTCTCACTTTGGGGTGAATACATTTTTCCTACAATAGATGACATATTGGGTTTAAACAAACCTGTTCCCAACACAATAAAAAATAAGCCAAAATAAAAGACAAATCGTAGATCCATCCCAACTTGCAAATCAGATACTGCCATAGAAGCGTGTCCCAAAGTTATAATGGAAGCCCCAACAATTACTGTTTTAACATGTCCCCATTTATTATCAGCTAACCATCCTCCGAGAAGTGGCATAAAATATACTAACATTACATACCAACCATACAAAGCATAGGCTTCAACTCTACTCCAGCCCCATCC
>JAUVBX010000062.1 GCA_030590985.1 Lutibacter sp.
ATTCCAGGACATTTTGGTCACATTGCAATTTGGTTAGGCACAGAAGAACAGCTTAAAGAAAACAAACTTTGGGATCATCCTTCAATTCTACCTTTTCAAAATAGAATTCGTCATGGTTATAGTATATTAGAAACAGATAGAAAAGGTACTCATTTAAAAACATTAGATGATTTTATTAATGTAGATGAATTAGCAGTTGCCAGCATTATAGGATTCTCAGGTTTGTCAATCAGAAATAAAATACTACTCTATGAAAATGCCTTTTCTCAATTGGGAAAAGACTATGATTTTAACTTTGATGTAGAAACAAGTAATAAATTAGTTTGTTCTGAGCTTTTATATCAAGTTTTTGGCGCTATACATTGGCCAACTGATAAGTTTTTGCAAAGACAAACCATTTCTCCAGACAATGTGCTTTCATTGGTTTTATATAAAAACACACCTATTTCACTTACCTACTATATTGGCGCAAAAAACAGAAAGAATATTAACATAAAAACAAAAAATGATTTGGCAAGAAATTTAGGATTTACTAAGAATAAAAATCAATTTGTTTTACCTGAAAAAAAATGTGATTTAAAAGAACGAGGAAAGAAAAAAAATTGTCAAACTATTTACCATCAACTGATATATCAATAGGATTTAGGGTTAAGCCTAAATTGTTTACTTTAGCGCAAAATTAATTGTAATGACCCTAAAGTTTACGAGTTTACTGTTTGTGCTTCTTTTTTTTCTTTCAATCAAAGCACAAGACTTTTCAATTATTTCTTTACCTGAAAACCTTACCAATAACGCTAATGCTATTATTAAATATGATGAGTATTCTATTGACTTAATTAGTCAAGATAAAATGATTATCAGACATAAAGCCGCTGTAACAATTTTTAATAAAAAAGCTGATTATTTGGCAGAATTAACTCTTTTTTACGATAAAGGTAGTAGTATTAAAAAGGTATATATGGAATTTTATGATGCTACTGGAAAACGTATCAAAAAAGTTAAAAAAAGCGATTTTGACGATTATTCAGCGACTGGATCATCAACTTTATACTCTGACAACAGGGTAAAACATTACAGCCATACTGCCATATCTTATCCCTATACCGTTTATTATGAATACGAACTTAATTGGCGTTATACAGCTTTTATTCCATCGTGGAATCCAATAAATAATTATAATGTTGGTGTTGAAAAAAGCTCCTATTCTTTTACATATCCTCCCAGTTTTGAAATACAAAAAATAGAATCAAATTTTAATAATTATTCTATTCAAAAAAAAACATCGTCTGGTTTACTTAAGTATAGCATCTCTAATTTGGAACCTTTGAAATATGAAGCTATGAGTCAAGGCCTCTCAAAAATAACCCCTAACGTAAAAATAGCTAGTAATAAATTTCACTTAGCTGGGGTTGATGGTGTTGCTAATAACTGGCAAGAATTTGGAAAATGGATCTACGATGAACTTTTAGTTTCTCGTAATAATTTAACCTCAGAAACTGTTTCTAAAATAAAAAAAATGGTCAAAGATATATCCGACCCTATTGAAAGAGCGAAAATAATATATGAGTATGTACAAAATAAAACACGCTATATAAATGTTGCAGTTGGAATTGGTGGTTGGCAGCCTATGTTAACAAATGACGTGGATCGCTTAGGTTATGGCGATTGTAAGGCTTTAACTTTTTACACAAAATCTCTAATGGATATTGCCGAAGTATCATCTTTTTATACAGTAGTTTATGCTGGAGATTATAAAAAAGATATAAAAAAAGATGTCGTCTCTCTACAAGGTAATCATGTTTTTTTGTGTTTACCTAGAGAAAAAGATAGTATTTGGTTAGAATGTACAAGCCAAAAAGTTCCTTTTGGGTACAAAAATAGTTTCACCGATGATAGAGATGTGCTTCTTATATCACCTGAAGGAGGGAAAATTATACACACTAGCACTAACAAACCTAAAAATAACCTACTAGAAACAACGTCAACTTATACTTTAAAAGAAAATGGAGACATACAAGGGATGGCTTCAATAAATAGCTTTGGCACACAATATAGCGAACATCTGATGAAATTTGAAGGATTATCTCCAGATGATTTAGATAAAAGAATGAAAAATCATTTTAGTTTTACGAATAATTTAAGTTTTTCAAAAATTGAGGTTGCTAACAATAAGAAAGAACAAAGATTTGAAGAGAATATCACTTTTTCTGCAGAAAATTACGGAGTGATAAATCCAGATGGATCGTTAATTTTTAATCTAAATGCTCTTAATAGAATCTCTCATATCCCTAATAGAGAAAGAAATCGACAAACTTCCTTTGAAATTTCACGCGGCTTTAAAGATGTTGATGTCTATAACATAAATATTCCTGAAGATTATGAGATGTCTCAACTACCCAAACCTATAAAGATTACAAGTTTATTTGGTATATATAGTTTATCTGTAGAAAAAAAATCTGATACCTCTTTAAAATATAAACGTAGCTTGTTAATTCATAAAGGAAACTATAAAAAAGACTTATATGAAGATTATAGAAGTTTTAGAAAGAAAATTAAAAAACTTGAAAATATTAAAATTGTAATCACCAAAATATAAATCATGAAAAATTATTTACTTATTTTAGTAGTGCTTTTCTCTTCCATTACATGGTCTCAAAATCATAAATTTGGTAAAGTTTCAAAAGCCGAATTAGAAGAAAAGTTTTATCCATTGGATTCTTCTGCAAATGCCGCCATACTGTACACGGAACGAAAAACAAATTTCGAATTCGATAAGAAAAAGGGGTTCTTTATTGTAGAAAAATATTTTGTAAGAATCAAAATTTATAATCAAGCTGGATATGAAAAAGCAACCAAAAAAATATTAGCTTATCACAATACAAAAGCGAAAGAAAGTGTTTTTGGAATTAAAGCTACAACATTCAATATTGAAAATGGTAAAATTATTAAAACCAACCTACAAAAAAAAGATATTTTTCAGGAAGAAGAAAACAAATATTATTACAGCTATAAATTTACGATGCCATATTTAAAGCCTGGTTGTGTAGTTGAATGGAAATATACTTTTAGCACACCTTTTTTTAGTAATTTGAATGAGGTAAAATTACAAGAAGATATTCCTATTAAAAACCTTAATGTGAGAATTGCAACACCAGAATATTATAATTATAATGCCATAACAAAAGGGTTTATACAGATTCCCATGAAAAAAGATAAAGTAAATAGAAAGGTTTCCTATACTGATATAGTACGTTCAGATGGTTTAGGATGGACACCAACTAAATCTGAATCTGTTAGAAATGAATTTTCTTACGATGAACATATACAAACAATTAAGATGTCAAACATACCGGCTATTAAAAATGAACCATTTGCGGGAAATATCAACAACTATAAATCAGGAATAAATTACGAACTTTCCTATATAAAGCCACCAAATGAACCATTAAAAACCTACGCTACTAGTTGGGAAGCAGTAGTAGAAAAGATATATAATAATTCTGCTTTTGGGGAACAGCTTAAAAAAAATAATCATTTTGAACAGGATTTACAAAACCTATTACAAGAGTTAAATAATACAAATGAAAAAATCATATTAATCTATCAATTTGTTAAAAATAAAATAAAATGGAATGGGTATGATAGCTTTTATTCTGATGAAGGGGTTAGAAAATCTTATAAAGAAGGTGTCGGAAACGTTGCAGATATAAATCTGAATTTAGTTGCCATGTTACAACATGCGGGAATAGATGCTAATCCTGTTTTAATTAGCACAATAGATAATGGTATTCCACTCTTTCCAACAAGAAAAGGGTTTAACTATGTAATTGCAAGAGTTGCCACTCCCAACGGACATATTTTACTAGATGCTACAGACAAAAATTCTGGTCCAAATATACTGCCAAAAAGAGTGCTAAATTTTCGTGGTCGAGTTGTTAAAAATAATGGGGAATCTGAATGGGTAGAACTATTTCCCAAAAAGCATTCAATTAATAAAACACTTATAAGTGCAAAGTTCAATGAAAGTGGATTTACGGGTACTTCAAGAAAAACCATAACCAACAATTATTTATTAGATTATAGAAATGCTGCACGTGATAAAAGCGAGGAATCCTTATTAGAATGGATAGATGAAAAAACAGAAGGTGTTGAAGTCATCAATGCTAGGGTTTCAAATTTAGATAACCTAGAAAAAGATGCTATTGAAACTATTCAATTTGAAACAGAATCTTTTTATGAGGATATCGCTGATAAAACCTATATTTCACCTTTGCTTTATACACAAATGACAGAAAATCCTTTTAAATCAGAAAATAGGGAATTTCCAGTTTTTTTTAATAAACCTTGGGCTAGTGCAACAATCATAAATATGAGCATTCCCGATATCTATACAATTGAAAACCTACCTGAATCAATTCGGTTTGCATTACCAAATGAAATGGGAAGCTTTAGTTATAGTATATCCAATCAAGAGCGAAAAATAGAGGTAATTTCAAAATTAATAATTAATATACCCATAGTGTCTGTTGGTCATTATCAAGATTTAAAAGAGTTTTATAAAAAAGTAATTACAAAACAAAATGAGAAAATTGTTCTAATTAAGAAATAATTGTTACGGTAGATTATCTCACAAACTCCTTAGCAATCTGAGAAGCTAAACGTACATTATTTAGTACTAATTGAATGTTGGCTTCTAAGCTTTGTCCTTGTGTTAATTCTTTTACTTTTGATAATAAAAAAGGGGTGCTTTCCTTGCCTTTAATTCCAGCTTCCTTTTGCTCAAAAATGGCTTGATTAATTGCATTAGTCATTAAATCATAGTCTAATGAATACTCCTGTGGTATTGGGTTTGCAATCACAAAACCTCCTTCTAAACCTAAATTCCTTTTTACTTTTAATAAATCAGCTATTTCTGTTGGGGTTTTTAGATTATAATCTACACTAAAACCACTTTTCCTAGTATAAAAAGCAGGTAATTCATCTGTTTGATAGCCTAGTACAGAAACACCATGAGTTTCTAAATATTCTAAGGTTCATTCTAAATCTAATATTGCTTTAATACCTGCACAAACTACCGCCACTTTTGTTGTAGCCAATTCTTGCAAATCTGCAGAAATATCAAATGTTTCTGAGGCTCCTCTATGAACGCCTCCGATTCCTCCTGTTGCAAAAACAGCGATACCAGCCATTTCAGCTGCAATCATGGTGGCAGCAACGGTTGTTGCTCCCGTTAATTTATTAGCTAAAATATAGGGAATATCTCTTCTACTAACTTTGGTAACCTTCGTTCCTTCTTGGGCTAAATATTTAATTTCATCTTTAGATAATCCAATTTTTATTTTTCCATTTATCAAAGCAATCGTCGCAGGTACGGCTCCTTGCTTTCTAACCTCATCCTCTAACATTATCGCTGTTTCCATGTTTTGTGGGTACGGCATACCATGAGAAATAATAGTTGATTCTAAAGCTACAACCGCTTGATTATTTTTTAAAGCTACTGCTACTTTTGGGTGTATATCTAGGTATTGATGTTTCATTTATTGATTATTTTATGTATGTTTTCTGGGCTCATCTCTGGAGATACCGCCGAATCATGTTGTACATTTAAACTTGCACTTGCCATTCCATATAAAGCAACTTCTTCAATAGTATAACCCATAGCGTCGGCATATATCAAACCCGAAACAAATGAATCACCAGCACCAATTGTATTGAGAACTTTTGATCGAATCGGTGGGTGTTTTTTTATCATTTCTTTATTCCCAAAAATTACACCGTCTTTTCCAAGGGTTATAAATACATTTTCAACTCCTTTATCTAAAAAAAAGATTACTAATTTTTCTAAATCTTTAGCATCTTTTATATCTATATCACTGAGCATTTGTGCTTCGAGTAAATTTGTTTTTAGAATATATAGTTTTGATAATATATTTTTAGCTTTTAAAGCCTTAACACCTGATACGGTATCTAATACAAATTTAACATTCGTGCTATTCTCTACCAATAACCTTAAAGTATATTCAGGCATATTTGTCTCAATAACAACGTAATCTGATTGATTGATTGATGAAGTTTTGGATAGAATAAACTCTTGGCTAATACTATCATAAATATCCATTGCAGAAATCCCTACGGCTAAATCATTATGCTCATCCATTACCGCTAAAAAAGTAGAAGCGGACGCATTCTTTAAAAAGAGACTATCATTAATTTTAAGACCGAGGTCTTTACAAGATTTTATTAAATAGTCGCTTAGGGGATCATCTCCAAAAACACTAATTAAATTAACCGAAAACCCCAATCTGAATAAATTTTCGGCAATATTTCTCCCAACACCACCCAAACTGGTCTTCATGGTTCCAATATTAGCATCTTGGTAAATAAGTTTTCTTTTTGAAAACCCTGTAATATCAACATTCGAAGCCCCAACAACAGTAATTAGTGTCTGTTTTTGCATGTAGATGTATATTAATTAATTTTTGATAAATTTACTAGATAATTAGAAACTGACTATATACAATGCAAAAATTTAATAAAATATTTAAAACACATCATCCCATTATTGGAATGATTCATGTTCAAGCACTCCCAGGAACCCCTAAATACAACCAAAATAATGATTCGATTATTACAAAAGCACTTGAAGAAGCAAGAGTTTACAAAAATGCGGGTATAGATGCAATACTAATTGAAAACATGCACGATGTGCCCTATCAAAAAAATGATGTGGGTCACGAAATAAGTAGTGCAATGAGTCTGATTGCTTATCTTATAAAACAAGAAACAGCACTACCTATAGGCATACAAATTTTGGCTGGTGCAAATAAAGCAGCATTAGCAGCTGCAAAAACAGCAGGTATAGACTTTATTAGAGCAGAAGGTTTTGTTTTTGGTCATTTGGCTGATGAAGGATATATTGACAGCCAAGCAGCTAAACTACTTCGCTACCAAAAACAAATTAATGCGATGAATATCGCCATATTTACGGATATCAAGAAAAAACATAGCTCACATGCACTTACAGCTGATTTAGATATTGGCGAAATGGCTCATGCAAGTGAATTTTTCTTGTCAGATGGTGTTATTGTTACAGGAAAACATACAGGTTCAGTTGCCGATTTAAATGAAATAAAAAAAGTAAAATCTAATACAAAACTCCCTGTTATAATTGGTTCTGGAGTAAATTTAGAAAATTTATCGACATACTTACCAGTTTCTGATGCTTTAATTGTCGGCTCCTATTTTAAAGAAAAAGGCTACTGGGAAAATAAATTAGATTCAGACCGGATATTCCAGTTTATGGATAAAACAACTAGTTTAAGATAAGTGCAGAATTCTACATGTTTAAATAATCATAATTCATATTTTACAAGATTGAATTATAAAACTTACCTTTGCCACCAATTAAAATACGACAAAACTTATGTCAAGAAGAAAGAAAGGAAATAAGAATAATTCCTTTGCTAAAACAAACAAACAACCTCTACTACAATTCTTAACCAATAATACTAATCAATCTTACAACTATAAACAGTTGGCTTTTCAACTCAATATTGTAGATGATTATAATCGTGGGCAATTAAAAAAATTGCTAGATCAATTAGTACACAATAAACAGGTAAAAGAAGTAGGTAGAGGTAAATATAAAATTACCCATCAATCACATTATTATGAAGGAATTCTTGATGTTACACTAACTGGTAGAGCCTTTTTTATATGTGATGAATTAGAAAAAGACATCTATATCCCTTCTCGTAATTTGAATCATGGTTTGCATGGAGATACTGTTCGAGTTTATGCTTATAATCGACAACGAAGTAGTAAAAAACTAGAAGGTGATGTGGTAGAAATTATAAAACGTGCCAAATCAAAATTTGTAGGTACGCTACAATTACATAAAAATCACGGATTTGTAGTTCCTGATAATAAACGTATGTATGCTGATTTCTTTATTCCAATAAAACATGTGAATGACGCCAAAGATGGTGATAAAGTTGCTGTTGAAATGGGAGATTGGCCACCAAATTCTAAAAATCCATTTGGAAAAATTATTGAAATTTTAGGAAAACCTGGTGAACACGATACAGAGATACATTCTATTCTTTTTGATTATGATTTACCGTATAAATTTACAAAAGAGATAGAAAATGATGCAGCTACATTACCGATAGAAATTACCCAAAAAGAGATTGACAAAAGACGTGATGTGCGTAATGTTTTAACCTTTACTATTGACCCAAAAGATGCCAAAGATTTTGATGATGCTTTATCGTTTCAGGTTTTGAAAAATGGTAATTATGAAATAGGAATTCATATAGCAGATGTATCACATTATGTACAACCCAATTCACTTTTAGAGGAAGAGGCTTATAATCGTGCTACTTCTGTTTATTTAGTGGATAGAGTAGTTCCTATGCTGCCCGAAGTTCTTTCTAATAATGTATGTTCATTACGTCCTAACGAAGAAAAATTAACTTTTTCAGCTATTTTCGAAATTACTAAAAATGCTGAAGTAATCAATCAATGGTTTGGACGTACGGTTATTTATTCTGATGCGCGTTTCGCATACGAAGAAGTCCAAGAAATTATTGAGAATAATAAGTCAGAAACCAGAAGTCAGAAGTTAGAAGTTGAAACTAATCTTAAGTTAACTATTCCAAAAGAAATATCATTATCAGGTGAATCTTATAATGTTGATCCCGAGGTTGCAAATGCCATCTTAACTATGGATACTTTAGCAAAAATTCTACGTAAAAACAGAATGGATTCTGGAGCTATTACTTTTGACAGGGTTGAGGTTCGCTTTGATTTAAATAAAGATAGTGAGCCTATTGGTATTAAATTTAAACACTCAAAAGACGCCAATAAACTTATCGAAGAGTTTATGTTATTAGCTAATCGAAAAGTAGCCGAATTTATTGGTCGTAAAAAAGATGGAACTCCAACTAAAAACACTTTTGTGTATCGTATCCATGAAGAGCCCGATATCGATAAACTAGCCACACTTCAGGGAGTTGTTGAAAAATTTGGTTATTCGATTGATACACGTACAATAGAAACATTGTCTAAATCTATCAATAAATTATTGGCCGATGTTCAGGGAAAACCAGAGGAAAATATGATCGAAACCCTTACCATTCGTTCGATGAGTAAAGCGGTTTATACCACAAAAAATGTAGGACATTACGGTTTGGCATTTGATTATTATTCACATTTCACTTCTCCAATTAGACGTTATCCCGACGTGATGACGCATCGTTTATTACAAAATTATTTAGATGGTAAAAACTCACCTAAGTTTCCGATCTATGAAGAGAGATGTAAACATTCGTCTGAACGCGAACAATTAGCTTCTAAAGCAGAGCGAGATAGCATAAAATACATGCAAGTAAAGTATATGCAAAATCACTTACACGAAGAATTTGAAGGTGTTA
>JAUVBX010000005.1 GCA_030590985.1 Lutibacter sp.
TCTGCTAATCCATTTGCTGGATTTGAAAATATATCACTTGCAAATACCATTTCATCAGCATCTTCAAAATCACCATCATAATTCCAGTCAATATATACTTTCCCAGCTTTTGTATAGGAAGTGTTGTTTTCACAATCACCAAGGTAAAAACTGATATCGTTAGTTGTTCCTACTTCAAAAGAATCCGTAAGTGTTTCGTCATCAGTAAAGTCAGAATACGTACCACAGTCTCCAGCTGTATTGTTAATTATACTGCCAAACCGAACTTCTTGTATTTCTGAATCTATTGAGTTAGTTGCCATTGATATACAATATTCCGGCACAAAACCAATAATTATTGTAAATTCTTTTTGGGCAGTATATTGGTTATTGACTCCACCTGTTACATCATTTATAATAGCTGCTGGAGTACCTGGAGCAACACCTGTATCTGCTGTTACATTAAATACAAAATTGTTATTTTCTCCTACTGCTAAACTTACTGTTGGAGCAGTAGCAGAATTAATAATCAAATCTGCAAAAGTTGTTGAAATTGCAGAAATAACATTGGTTATATCAGCATGACCATCATTGCTAGTTTGAATAATAATATTAGCAGTTTCTCCTGGGTCTAAAATATTGTCACCGTTACCAGTTGCACTATCATCAATGCTTAAATTACCAATTGTAAATACGGGTGCATTAACTGTTAAATTAAGATTTGTATTCCAAGAATTACTATTATTATCAACAATAAGCATATCGAAAGTTATAATATGTTGATCAGGAACATCATCAGCAATACTAATATTAAAAGCATCATTTATTGAGATAGTTTCTCCTGCAATGATTGTTCCGTAACTTTCTGTGTCGTCATTAATTGTTACATATATATCTGTAGTAGATATTGTTGCAGAAACACCAATTGCGTCATATCCACTTCCACTTGCTGCTACATTTTCTAGGGCAACATTAAGACCTATTGTTTCACCAAAATTAGGTAGTGCACTAGTTGTATAAGAGTTTAATACAACATAAGGTTCATTTGCTGGAGTTACAGTAATGATACCAATATAAGGCACTCTATTTTGACAAGAAACTACTAAATCGGCATCACCTACTGAAAGAGCATCATTTGCAAAGGTTAAACTGGCATTTCCCGCATTGTCCGACATTGCTGCAGCCACTAATACACCATCTTGAGATAATGCTACATAAGCATACGGAGCAGATGTCACATTTAAGCTTGTCATACCTAACATAAGTGCTGCAGGACTTGGTGTAACTGTCATTGTTTGTGGAGTTCCGATATAATTGGTTACAGATGGGTCTCCCATTAGGTGATAAATTTCCCAATAGTATTGTTTACTAGTTGATGTTGAAGCTTCAACAGCTAGATTTCCACATACTTGAATTTGCCCTTGTGCAGGATACCAAGTACTAATGTCTGTTGTTTCATTGGCAAGATTGTGCCAAACACCGTCATAAACTCCCCTTCCACTATCTGCATAGGTAGGTTCGGCAACAATACTACTTGTTAAACCAACACCCCACCAATAGTCTTCATCCCAAGTGGTTGAGTTTGAACCACCAATATCACCAATTGCACCTCCGTTAGCTTTTCTTAAAGCGGCTTCACCAAAACATTCGTTATCGTCAAATTTTACCGATAAACAACAGTTTCCAATCCAAACACCATATTTTTCATCATTAGTTAAAGCGTTAACATCAGAAGTAGAAAAACTAGGAGAAGACCATCCACTTGGGCCACAATGAGCTGTGTAATTTGCAAAAGCAAGCCCAGCATTCATGTCATTGATAATTATAGTGTGTACGGCATTATTATCTAGAGGTTGTAAGTAAGTATGTGCATTGACATTGTTGGCTGCATTGAAATAATAATTGTCACCGTACCAAATTTGACCATTACCCCAAGTCATTTCGTGACTTGCATCATCACCAGCCACCAAAAATACTTCTGAAAGATAAGATGGATCTGCCATTGTGTATTGCTCATACATTAGGGTTTTATCAATTTGAGGTTGTAGTTGCGAGGTGTTTTGAGCTGAAAAACGACCGTAATAAACTTCTGGTAAATTATCTCCAGTATACTCACAATATCTAAGGTCGGTAACATGACTACCAGTATTTCCGTTCCAAGCAGGTATTTGTTGCACATCACCCACGAATAAAACAAAACTCATAGGATCAGAGCCGTTATAAATACCCTCTAAATAGGTTTTAATATCTGAAGTTGTCGAACCGATAACATCTGTATAAGCTTCTGTAATTTTAAATCCTTTTTTAATTTTCCACTCTACAAAAGGTATTAGTTGTGTTTCAAACATTCTGTCAGAAACGATAACCATGTGTATAGGTGCTTGTGTAATTAGTTCCTTGCTGTTAGATTTATTAAAGTTAATAACAGAACCTGCCAACATATCATTATAATAAGCTGTGTTATACTTTCTCTTTAATTTATTGGTAGCTGATATATCAGCATTAATAAAATTAACATCAATTACTAAATTGTTTAAAATACGTAAGCTATTTTGTACAGGATTATATTGGATAGGGCTAATTATAATCCTACCTAATCTTGTTGCTCTTAATTGTCCAGATTCCTCGTAGGTAACAATTTCATTATTTATAAAACGATTTGAATTATAGATAATTTCGTTTTTCACAAAAGGAACTGATTCTTCACTCTTTGATTGTGTACGAAGTGCAGGAGTAATTAAATCTGAAATACCATAATCAGAAAGTTTAATGATTTTTTCATCATAACTTCTCACGACAAACTCAACTTTAGCCCCTTGTGGTACCTCTATTAATTTAGTGATTACAGGAATATTAGGCATTCCTTCGTCAAAAATTTTAATAAGGCCATCACTTTTAAGTGACATAAAGTTGCCTTCTTGAAAAGATATAGGATTTAGATTTAGGGTAGAAATTGAACTTTCTACGGTAAAGCCTGTTGTTTTTAAAGCTTTTACTTCGAACTTGCTTTCATCAGTATTGAGCTTAATCTGTGTTGATTTCTGCCCATAACCAATTGTAAAAAACAAGACTGTTACTATTAGTGATAATAGAGTTTTTTGCATGATATAATTATTTTGATTAATAAGGATTAGTTCATAAATAACATTAATTTTAATTATATAAATAGTTGGTAGTTTTTTAGTTTAGATTAAATATCAAATTTGATACCTTGTGCTAAAGGTAAATCAGCACCATAGTTTATTGTATTGGTTTGACGACGCATATATATCTTCCAAGCATCAGAGCCAGACTCACGTCCACCTCCTGTATCTTTTTCGCCACCAAAGGCACCACCTATTTCGGCACCTGATGTTCCTAAGTTTACATTGGCAATACCACAATCAGAACCTGTTTGTGAGATAAAAGTTTCTGCTTCACGCATATTTAGCGTAAAGATAGCTGATGATAATCCTTGTGGAACATCATTTTGAATGTCAATTGCATTTTGCACATCGCCACTATATTTTATTAAATAGACGATTGGAGCAAATGTTTCTTCTTGTACGATTTCGAAATGGTTTTCAGCTTCAGCAATACAAGGCATCACATAATTTCCAGATTCAAAACCTTTTCCTTCTAATTTTTGTCCTCCAAATAGTATTTTTCCACCTTCTTTTTGAACTTTAGAAACTGCTTCTTCAAATAGCATTACTGAATGTTCATCAATTAGCGGACCTACTAAATACTTTTCATCAAGAGGGCTTCCTATTTTATCAGCTAATTTTTCATAGGCATTAACAAAAGAATTTTTGACTTGATCAAATATTTTTTCATGAATAATAACACGACGTGTACTTGTGCAACGTTGACCAGCAGTTCCAACAGTACCAAACACGGTTGACATAACCGCCATTGGAATGTCAGCATTAGGCGTAATAATTACTGCATTATTTCCTCCTAATTCTAGTAAAGCTCTCCCTAAACGATTTCCAACAATACGTCCAGCTCTGCGACCTACAGAAGTAGAACCTGTTAAAGAAATTAAAGGAATACGTTTATCTCCTAAGAAATTATCACCCATCACAGATGAACGACCAACTACTAAATTGAATACTCCTTCAGGGACATTATTTTCTCTTAAAACTTTTTGAATGATCTTTTGTGTAGCAATTGCTGTTAGTGGAGTTTTAGAAGAAGGTTTCCAAATGACAACATCACCAGCAATAGCAGCTAAAGCAGAATTCCATGCCCAAACGGCAACTGGGAAGTTGTAAGAAGTTACAATACCTACAATTCCTAAAGGTTGGTATTGTTCTGATAAACGATGTAAAGGACGTTCAGATTGAAGAGCTACCCCATTTATTAAGCGTGATTGACCAACAGCAAAATCACAGATATCTATCATTTCTTGGACTTCTCCTAGTCCTTCTTGAAATATTTTTCCCATTTCATAAGATACTAAAGCTCCTAGATCTTCTTTAGCATCTCGTAGTGCATTTCCAATTAATCGAACAATCTCTCCCCGTTGTGGAGCAGGTACCATACGCCATTCTTTAAAAGCTGCTTGTGCTTTTGCAACCACCGCTTCATAGTCTTCTAGGGTAGCTGTTTTTACACTAGCAATTACTTTGCCGTCTACTGGAGAAGAGGAAGTATTGATCTTACCATTAGTTTCAAACCATTCGGCACCTGTTGAGACTCCTTGATTTGTTTCACTAAGGCCTAAATTTTTTAATACAGATTGAATATCTATGTTCATAATTAAATGTTTTTATTGTATTGTTATATTTTTTTAACTTTTATTTTTTTATTATCTATTTCAAATTTTTTGTTGGGAGTTTTATGTAACTCGTTGAGTTCTTTTACAACCTTATCTATAGCTAATTGGGTAAATTTTTTTTCAAGGCAGGCTTCTTCTAATGTTCCCCAAATGGGTTCTCCACATTTAATGCAACGAATATTTTTTTCAGACAAATATTTGACTGATTTTGGGTAGTCTTCTATCAAATCTTCTATGGTAATATCTTTTGTAATCATGACGAAATAATAAAGAAATGCAAATTTACAAAAAAAGCCGTTCTGATTAACATCAAAACGACCTTTTTAGTAATGTTTGGTAACCAACCAAACATAATTAACCAACTAAAACCTAAAGTTTAAGCCGCTGTAGATTCCAACGGCATAAGGGTTGAATCCGCCCGTATCTTTTTTAAAGGTATTTGCGTGAACTTTGAACATAGGGGTTATGTTAAAGTGTATGTTTTGATATATTTTATAGTCGAGTTCTAATCCTAGATTACCAGTAAGATTTAGTGAATTTAAATTTGAGGCTTCTCCAATTATATTAGTAAACTCTTCAGTTTCAATAAATATTTCATTCTTATTTAGGATTAATGTACTAAAACCACCAAGAATATTGATACCAAAATTTCCTTTTTTAAGTTTGTATTTGGCTTCTAATGGAATTTCAAAATACCCAAAGATTTGTGTTAAACTACCTTTAGAATCTTTACGACCTGTTTCTTGATTTTCTTGACCAGACTCACTTGACGGTATTGGATTAATATCAATTAAATCAGCATCGTCATTATAAGAAATATTTGAATAAACGCTCGCAAATCTATCTGGAGAGACAAAAACATCATAGGTTTTGTAACCATAATCAACTTGATGTAAACCAGATTGAATCGAAAAACGATTATTAACCTGATATGCAAGTTGTACACCATAGGCTACCGAAAACTGTCCTTTTTTTGTGTTATTATTAAATTGTGAATCAATAGAAGAAATATTTTTATCAAAGGCGCCAAACAAAATTGGAGCAGTTACAGTTGATATAATCCATTTGTTAGAAGTATTTTCAGTTTCACTTGTTTGTTTAGTATCTTCATTTAAGGATTCAAGAGAAATCGAATTAGGCATTTCATGAGAAACGACTTTATTGTCAGCAATTATTTCGTCAAGTTGATTTATGTTTTTTTCTGATGACTCAAACTTAGGAATATTTGATTGTTCTTTTTTGGTACTGTTATTTTGAGCTATTTTGTTTTGTGGTAAATCCTTTGTTGACTTGTCATTGATGGTGTTATTTTTTTGGTCGGATAATTTATTAGAAGTAACAAAAGTATTAGAAATTCTAAATTGTTTGTTTTTTGAAGTGTTGTAGGTTTTTGATGGAGTTATATTGAGGCCTTTGGAAGGTGTATTGTTGGTGATTTCTTTTTGTGTTTTTGTGTTGAATAGATTTGTTTTGTTTTGCGGAATATTATTAATTTCTATTTGGTTTTTGTTATTGGGACTAATCTCTTTTGTTGTATTTGTTATTTCAATTTCGGGGGAGTTATTCTTCTTAATTCTTGCATTATCAGTATCAGTCGTGTTATAATTTGGTATATCCGTTGTTGTAAAAGGATTATTTATAGTTAAAAGCAACGCAAGTCCAGCAGCCACACCACTGAACCATAACCATAAAACACGTCTATCTTTTTTAGGTTTATTAGATAAGGAGTCACTAATATTACCCCATATTTGTGAAGACGGATTTTGTTCAAAGTCTCTAAACTTTTCTTGAAATAGCCTGTCGATATTCTTATAATCTTTCATCTGTTTATTCTAATGCTTTGTATTGTTCAGACTCTTGTTGATCTTGTTCTATTTTTCTTTTGAGAATTGCTCTTGCTCTCGATAGATTTGATTTTGATGTCCCTTCACTAATACCCAGTGCTTCGGCAACTTCTTTATGTGAATATCCATCTAAAATATACATGTTAAAAACCAAACGATATTGATTTGGTAAATTTTGTATTAAGTTTAAAAGATAATCCAATGATACTTCATCTTCGTCAACCTCAACCGCTACCTCTTCTCTAACATAATCTTCATGAATTAAACTAAGAACGTTTTTTTCTCTGTATTTTTGAAGAGCCGTATTAATCACGATTCTTTTCATCCAACCTTCAAAGGAACCTTTGTGTTTAAATTGCTTTACCTTTTTAAAAATTGTAATAAAACCATCTTGTAAATTGTCTTCAGCTTCTGTTTTATTTCTCGAATATTTTAAGCACAAACCAAAAAGTTTACCAGCATAGAGACGGTAAATTTCTTCTTGTGCTTTTCGGTCATTATTAGCACATTGTCGTATGAGTTTTTCTAAACTCATGGGTTTGGTTTTAGTGGTTGTTTAGCAAGGAATATTTTTCCTTTACGCGCTGTTAGTTTATATGTACATAACTCACAAAATTACTTTTTATTCTAATCTACAACTAATTCGTATTCTTCAAATTCATCAACTCCTTGATTATTTTGTCTTATCCAGAATTTAAAATTATATGTTCTAGATTGATTTGGTTTAAATTTAAATGAAAATGATTCTTCTCTGTACTCTTGCGTGCAATTTTGATTATTTGCAACTTCTGCAAATGCGGTAATTATTCTAACATTTTCATTAGGAACTTCATATTCTATATCATAAAACGTTTCACAACCATTTGCCAAAGCGTATTTAAAGGAAATAGTGTGTTCAATATTAACAGCCAAATTTTCAGGTATATCAATATCAAAAGCAGCTATTTTTTTTAGATGAATATCATCATCATCAATATCTGTTTGACAAGATAATAAAAGTAAACTAATGACTAAAAATAAAGATATTCGCATAACTAAAAAACTCTCAAAACTTCTGGTTTTGTATTACTTAGATAAAAGAATTATGTATTGGTTGCGTTTGCTGATTATAAAGTCGTTATATGAAATTAAGAGAGCTTACTTTTTTCACAATTGTCAGTGCTAGTTTAATTTTTGACTCTACTGTCCAACCTGCAATATGAGGTGTTAATAAAACATTATCAGCGTGAATTAAATAGTCAAAAGCTTGAGAAAGATTTTTATTTTCAAATAGATTTTGAAAAGACATTTTTTCGTATTCTAATACATCTAGTCCAACTCCAAGTATTTTATTTGTTTGTAATGCTTCTACTAAGTCATCAGTAACAACAGCTGTACCTCTCGCAGTATTGATTAAAAAAAAGGTTTTTTTAAAAGCTTGAATGAATGCTTTATTCACCATTTTGTGAGATAATTTATTATGTGGTGTATGTAGACTAACAACATCCGCTTCATCTTGCAACTGTTCTAAAGAGACTTGTTGGCAGTTTTTATCACCAACATTATTTTTTATATCATAACAAATTACTTTTACATCAAAACCGCGTAGTTTTTTTGCAAAAGCCTTTCCCATATTACCATAACCAATAATTCCGATTGTTTTTCCGTCTAATTCTAGGCCTCTGTTAGCTTCTCGCAACCATTTTCCTTCTCGAATTTCTCTATCAGCTTTGTTTAACTTATTAAAAAGGGATAATATTAGCCCCAATGTATGCTCACCAACTGCATTACGATTTCCCTCTGGAGCTGCGATAAGATGAATGCCTTTTTTAGTGGCATATTCTGTATCAATACTTTCTAGACCAGCTCCAACGCGTGCTATAAATTTTAAATTTTTAGCACTATTAATAAAACTTTTATCAATATCAAAACGACTTCGAATGACAAGACCAGAATAATCACTTATTTTTGAAACTACCTCTAGTTTGGAACTTGTATAGTCAGTATCACAATGATAGCCCAGATTTTCTAAACCCTTTTGTAGTATGTGATGATTATTGTCGAGTAATAATACTTTTTTCATTTAAAAAACAAGATGCAATTTAGTTTAGATTACTCTTTAATAAATTTAAAACTTCTGTGGTAACTAGCAGTTTGTACATTAAGTAAATAAATCCCGGAAGCTAAATTTGATACATCTAATAAAAATTGATGTGTACCATTTTGAGGAATAAATGATTTTTTTACTAGTTCCTTGCTTTGTATATCTGCTATCACAATTTCAAAAGAATCTTGAATATTATTAGCTGTATAATCAAAATTTAATAAATCTTGAGCAGGATTCGGATATACTTTATATAAAAAGCTTTGTATTAGGTTTTCAGTAACTCCTGCAGAATTATCAGTTATATTCCAAGTAATACTAAATAAATAACCGTTAGCAAAGGTGTAAGTGCGTGAAAGTGTCGTGTTATCTTCTACGTTTACTTTTAGTTCGTGAGTATTGTCAGTGATTTCGGTATTTGTTAAAACAATAGAAGTTACATCAGAAGCAAATGAAACGTCATCTAATAACCATTCGACCGCAAGTGTATTAGGATTAGGTAAAATTAAATCTACAGAGAAATTTAAATCGGTTCCATCAAAAACTACGGTGTTATTAGTTGGTGAAAATGAATCAATGGGTGGTACTAAAGTATAAATACGATCAATGGTTGCCTCTCTACACACTGCACAAAAAGGATTCCCCAAATAGCGCATTATGCAATTTTGATGAGGCCTATACCAATTGCTTTCTGGAGGGTTAGCACCATGAGGATATATACCTATTCCTTCATCATACAACCAATTTTTCCATTTTATTAGAGTAGCGTTTGATTCTTGAGTCATATTAGCTTTTTCAGCGGCATAATTGATGCCTGCCCAGTACTCATCAGCAAGAAAAGCAAAAGAATGCCCAATTTCGTGAATCATAATTTCGTTCGCACTTGTATGTACGGATGAAGTTGCGAAAGTTCCACCTGAACCACCGTAATAAGGAGTATTTACAAGAATGTTCACTTGACTATAATTGGGAAAATTTGTAGACAAAACATTGAATATAGCGGTATTATTTGTGGGGACCAATAGCCGGTGTATGTTGGCATAATCAAATGTGGAATTAAAATATGTATCAGTTACCATAAGTGGTACAGGATTACAATTAGGATTACCTGGAATTACAGGATGGTCTGTACCAGACTCATTAGAGATTACTTTAATTGCGTATGCATTAAAGAAGTTTTTGTATTCTTTATAGGGAGAGATATTAAATTGTGCATTGACCGCACTCTGAGTATCAGAAATAAAGTTGGCTTGTTCTGAAGAAATATATCCATCTCCTAGATACACAAAATTAATACGCTTATCCTGACTTCCATTATTCATCATAGTTACAACATCAAATACCTGCCCGAAAAGGTTTACTTGAAATAAAAGAATTAATACTATAAGAATATTTCTTTTCACTTTATAAGAATTTGGTCTATAAAATTGAAGTTTATTTTTTGATCAATATTCACTAACTGTTCAAAGTTAATGAATTTTATCGAATTCTTATAAGGTATACGTAGTACAAAATCTTTTTTATTGTGATAAATAGTTTTTTTCTCTAAGTTCCCTTCTTCATTAACAAACTCAATATCTTCAACTAATGGGTTGGTTATTTGAAGTTGAATTATACTTTTATTTGACCTGTCTAAAAAAGTTACAAGCCATTTATTATTCTGTAAATTTCTAGATGAAATTTCATTTGGAAAAGTCTCTTTGAGTTTTCCTTCAACAATTTTTTCTTTATTTAGTTCTATTTGAATGTTAGAAGTACTGTCTGTAAAAGCTTCAAGAAAATAGAATGCTATCTGTGGCTCAGTATTTATTGGTTTTGAGATTGTACTATTTGTATCTTTAGGTTGGGTTGGTTTGCAAGAAAGAATAACAAAAAATAATATATAAGAAATATATCTCATAGTATATAAAATTAGTCTAGGAGTGTAGTTAAGATTTCAAATTCTTTTTTTGGATCTTTGTTTTCATATAAAATATGGTAAACAGCATCAATTATAGGTGTCCTGGTTTTATTATTTTGATTAATATCATAAGCACTTTTAGTTGCATAGTAACCTTCAGCAACCATTTGCATTTCCATCATAGCAGATTTAACCGTGTAACCTTTACCAATCATATTTCCAAAAGTTCTGTTACGACTAAAAATAGAATAACCAGTAACTAACAAATCACCTAAATAAGCAGAATTGTTAATATTACGTTTAGCATTCCATACTTTTTTGGTAAAACGTTTCATTTCTCTAATTGCATTACTCATTAGTACTGCTTGAAAATTATCACCATACCCTAAAGCATGAGCTATTCCTGCAGCCAAAGCATAAATATTTTTGAGCATAGCTGCATATTCAGTTCCAATAATATCATCTGAAATAGTGGTTTTTATATACTCACTCGATAATAATACGCTCATTTGTTGCGCAATATTTTCATTATGGGAAGCTATAGTAAGGTACGATAGGCGTTCCATTGCCACTTCTTCTGCATGGCATGGTCCTGTAATAACACCTATATTATCATAGGGAATTGTAAATTTTTTATGAAAATGTTCCCCAACAATTAATCCGCTTTCTGGGACAATACCTTTAATTGCAGAAAAAATCTTTTTATTTGTAAGAGATACCTGTAGTTTGTCTAATTCACTTTGTAGAAAAGCAGATGGTACAGCAAAGATTAAGAATTCACCGTAAGAAACAGCATCATTAATATCTTCAAAGAGTTGTAAATTATCGGCATTAAATGTTGCTTGACTTAAATAATTAGGATTATGTCCATGTCTTTTTAAGTGTTCAATTGCATAGGAACTTCTCATATACCACCCTACTTCAGAGAGATTTTCTGATAGCATTTTTACAATGGCCGTTGCCCAGCTACCTCCACCTATAACACAAACTTTAGTTTTTTTTGACATATTCTCAGTTGGTTTAGGGTCTCAAAGGTACAAAAAAAGCCAATCAGTAAATCTGATTGGCTTTTGAGAAGTTTAATAAGTAGGCTTATTTTTCTGCTTTTAAAACATCTTTAATAATTTCTTCTAAATTGTGTTTTGGTAAAGCACCAGTTGCCATTTGTGGTTCGCCTTCTGCGGGGCAGAAAAGCATAGATGGAATACTACGAATACCAAAAGCAGCTGATAATTCACGTTCTGCCTCTGTATCTACTTTGTAGATATTAATTTTGTCGCCATATTCTTCACTTAATTCTTCTAATATTGGAGCAACCATTTTACAGGGTTGACACCAATCAGCATAAAAATCGATAATACAAGGTACTTTTCCCTCAAATTTCCATTCTTTATTCTTTTCAAAGTCAAAGACCTTTTCTAAAAAGTCTTTTTTGGTTAACATTGTAGTCATGTTGTTTCTTTTTTATTAATTATGTTCTATTTTAGACAATAAACATGCCGTTATTTTCAGCCGACAAATTGACAGTTTTTTAATTAAACACAATGTAACTCATGTTACTGAAGTTATAACTAAAAATGAAAATGTCAAAAAAAACATAGTAGGTTTAGGTTTTAACAAAAAAGGCTGCCTGAAAAGGCAGCCTTAAGTTTTTTTTTGTCTAAAAAATTATTGTTTCATTAAATTATATGAACCTATTTGATTACCTGCTTGTACTTTTACAACATAAGCACCTGTTGATAAAGAAGTCATATCAATTGCTACTTGTGTAGCTATTGGAGTACTTTGAAGCACCTTTTCACCTAGCATATTGTATACACTAATAACATCAATATTTTTTTCAGCTGATAGATTTAGTATATTTTCAACGGGATTAGGATACATATTAAAACCACTAATAATTTCGTCTGCAATACTTAGAGAAATATCATAGGCAGAAATCATAAATCTATCCGACGGATCGGAGCTATCAGCATCTTCTTCTATTAAAATATAGAGTGTTTCGCCTGGTGTTAGCCCCGAAAGTACAATTTTAGAAAAATTACCATTACCTCCATTATCATCCGCTGTTATGAACGTTAGAGAACCGCAACTACCAGAGTTAGCAGCCATCCAAGTATCGTGCATAGGGGAGCCTGAAGCTTGATCAGTTTCTATAGTAAGATCACCAGATCCAGGTACTGTTACAGAATACCAAACTCCTCCATAATAATTACCATCAGATCCTAACAATGTGCCCTGTATATCATTGTCATTGAAATTAACACCTACTGTTAGAGGTGTTGCATCAATACATAAATCATTGGTGGGAGCAGGTAAAGAAATCACAATGTTAAAAACTTCATCGCTATTTATAGCAGTAACATCCTCTGAATAAATACTCCATTTGTCATCTGACGGGCTATAATAAGTGCCGTAAACATGATCACCACTTACTCCCCACTTATGAGATAATACAAAAGTAGCATCAGGATTGTTATTAAGTAATGGGTGGTCAATTAGTGTAGAATTGCTTGCTCCTTGATTTGCGACTGTTGCCGTGTGCATAAATGAAACATCAGTATTATAACCAGTAGTAGAAGGTTCTGCTAACATAAAGAAAGTAGCACCACTAGGTATTTCAGTTGATTCATCCTCACTATATATACCCCATTTATCAGTACCGGTATAATAAACACCAAAATTATGGTCAAGATAAGTTGCAAATTCATGAGTGATTACAGGATGTAGATTAGGTTTGTTATTTGTATTTGGGTTATCAATAGCAAAATACCATGTTCCTCCAGGGGAAACACCTGTAACAGTTTTCGCATTTGTTCCTGGGACATAGACATTATAGGAAGAACTTACAAGCATACTGCTACTGTCTTCATTGTAAATCATCCATTGAGATCCATCGTAAAAAACACCTGATATTTTGTTGTTGTAAGTTACACTCCCGTCACCATTTAAACTGTGTGTAACAAAAAACACAGCAGATGAGTTACCGTTCAATGCAGGGTGGTCAATAAGAGTTGCATTACCTGAAATATTACCAGCAGTAGCTGAATGTACAAAGCAGATATCTCCTGCTTGTGAAAAACCAATCATTGTGGTTAGTAAAAAAGCGGTAAAAAGTAATAATTTTTTCATAAAAATAAATTTTAGAATTAATAATAATTATATTGTAAAAGTTCAATTTTGTTTTGTACAAAGTTATATGAAAAATTTTGATAAAAAGTAAGAAAAACCCTGTTTATTTATAGGATTTTTCCTACTACCATTATATTCAAATGAAATAAAATATAATTTTTAATGCATAAATCATATATTTTACAGTACATGTTACATAATGCTAAGATTACTTGTAGTTATTAAGTTTGTTTTGTTATTAACAAATTCTTAACTGTATTAATAGGTACCTTTGTGATTCTAAATTAAATGTATTATGAAAAATCTGTTATTATTAGTATCAGTTGGTTTGTTATTTATAGCCTGTAAAGAATCAAAATCTATCCAAAAGATAAAAAAAGTAAGTTATATAGAAACGCCGAAAGGAATGATTGTAGATACCTACTTCGATAATGATATTGCAGATCCTTATCGTTGGTTAGAAGACGATCGTTCAGAAGAAACGGCCGTTTGGGTTACAAGCCAAAATGAAGTAACTTTCGGATATTTGAACCAAATTCCTTATCGGGATCAATTGAAAGAAAGACTTGAAAAGATATGGAATTACGAAAAGGTAGGCGCACCATTTAAAGAAGGAGATTTTACATATTTTTATAAAAATGATGGTTTACAGAATCAATATGTATTGTACCGTTTTAAAGAAGGACAAGAACCAGAAGTATTTTTAGACCCTAATTTATTTTCTGAAGATGGTACCATTTCATTAGGTGCTGTCAGTTTTTCAAAAGATGGGAGTAAAGTTGCCTATTCTATATCAGAAGGTGGTAGCGATTGGCGTAAAGTTTTGGTAATGAATGCTCTTACTAAAGAAATTATGGAAGATACCTTGGTAGATATTAAATTTAGTGGTTTATCATGGAAAGCAAATGAAGGGTTTTATTATTCAAGTTATGAAAAACCAAAAGGAAGTGAGCTTTCTGCCAAAACAGATCAACACAGATTGTATTTTCACACACTTGGAACCTTACAAAAAGATGATCCAATTATATTTGGAGATACACAAAAACGACGTTACGTGGGAGGTAATGTTACAGAAGACAATCACTATTTGGTTGTAACGGCTTCTACCTCAACATCGGGTAATGAATTGTATATTAAAGATTTAACAAAATCAAATAGTTCACTCGTTACTCTTGTTGACAATTTTGATAACGATTCATATGTAATTGATAATAAAGGGAACAAATTGTATATTGTTACCAATCTCAATGCTCCTAACAAAAAAATTGTTTCAGTAGATGCTAGCAATCCAAAACTTACAAATTGGAAAGATTTTATTCCAGAAACAGAACATGTTTTAAGTCCGAGTACGGGCTCAGGCTATTTCTTTGCAGAATATATGATTGATGCGGTATCTAAAGTAAAACAGTATGATTACGATGGAAAATTGATTCGTGATATTGAGCTTCCTGGTATTGGAAGTGTGGGTGGTTTAGGCGGAAAATTAGACCAAAAAGACTTATACTACACTTTTACGAATTATATCACTCCTGGCACAATTTATAAATATTTGCCTAATGAAGGTGTTTCTGAAGTATATCGTAAATCGGCAATCGATTTTAATAGTGATGATTATGAATCTAATCAAATATTTTATACTTCTAAAGATGGGACAAAGATTCCAATGATTATTACTTATAAAAAGGGAATTGAACTCGACGGTAACAATCCAACGATTTTATATGGATATGGTGGGTTTAATATCAGTTTAACACCTCGCTTTAGAATTACTAATACCGTTTGGATGGAACAAGGAGGTATTTATGTAGTTCCCAATATCCGAGGCGGTGGAGAATATGGTAAAGAATGGCATAAAGCTGGCACTAAAATGAAAAAGCAAAATGTTTTTGATGATTTTATTGCTGCTGCTGAGTATTTAATAGATAATAAATATACTTCGTCAAATAAATTAGCCATACAAGGAGGTTCAAATGGTGGTTTATTGGTAGGTGCTGTGATGACACAACGTTCCGATTTGATGAAAGTAGCTTTACCTGCGGTAGGTGTTTTAGATATGTTACGTTATCACACATTTACTTCAGGAGCTGGTTGGGCTTATGATTATGGTACATCAGAAGAGAGTAAAGAAATGTTTGAGTATTTAAAAGCATATTCCCCTGTTCATAATGTTACTAAAGAAACTTCTTATCCAGCAACGCTAATAACTACTGGTGATCATGACGATAGAGTAGTCCCAGCACATTCATTTAAGTTCGCAGCAGAATTACAAGCAAAACAAACAGGTAATAATCCTACGTTAATACGTATTGAAACAGATGCAGGACACGGAGCAGGAACACCTGTTACCAAAACTATTGAACAATATGCAGATATTTTTGCTTTTACGCTGTGGAATATGGGTGTAAAGGAATTAAAATAGTAATTATTAATATATAACCATAATACTGCACAGGGGCGATTATTTACTGAAGTATAAAGAATTGAAGAAAATTTTTAAAATTGTTTATACTGAATTCATGTATTTGAACGTTAAGATATTTTAATACAATTTATTACTAAATGAATTCTAAACAGAATATATATCATCCAAAAGAGGAAAAACTAAATATTTGGACTCATTTTATTGGGTTGTTATTGAGTATAGCAGCTTTATCAGTTTTAGTTGTAAAATCAAGTTTATTTGGCAATGTATGGCACATTGTTAGTTATAGTATTTATGGAGCAAGTATGATACTATTATATTTAGCTTCTACGTTGTATCACCGTTCAAAAAAACCAAAAATAAGAGCACGACTAAACGTGTTTGACCATGCGGCTATTTATGTATTAATTGCGGGCACTTATACCCCTTTTACTTTAGTGACTCTAAATGGCGTAATAGGATGGGTATTGTTTGGAATGACTTGGGGAGCTGCAATATTGGGAATTATTTTCAAGATTTTTTATATAGGAAAGTATGATAAGCTATCGACTATTATGTATGTAGTAATGGGATGGATGGTGTTATTTGCTATAAAACCTTTGTATGAAAATCTTTCGACAGAAGGTTTAATTTGGTTAGCAATGGGAGGCGTTTTTTATACGGTTGGTGCATTTTTTTATAATCGGGAAAAATTATCCTACAATCATGCTGTTTTTCACGTTTTTGTTTTGTTAGGGAGTATTAGCCATTTTGTGAGTATATTCTTTTATGTATAATATATTTGTGATGGTAGAAACATAGCATGCTACGTTTCTACCATCATAAATTAGCTATTTGAAATCACTTTATATAAACCAATTTCATCTAAACCTACTTGTTTAAATAATTCTTCAACACTTCCATGGGTAATAAACTGATCAGGAATTCCAAGGACTTTGATAGTTTTGTTAGTGTAATTATTTCCTTGGGCAAATTGGGTTATTGCACTACCAAAACCGCCGTTAACTGCACCATCTTCTAGGGTAATAAGTTTATTGAATTTTTGAAATATTTTGTGAAGAAGATTTTCATCTAAAGGTTTTACAAATTTCATATCATAATGAGCTACGTCTAAATTAGGATTGTTTTTTAGAATATGTTGAATAGTATTTCCAAAAGGACCAATCGTGAGAATTGCCATTTTTTCACCTTCAGAGATTATTTCACCTTTTCCAATTTCAATATTTTTAAAATCTTTTTGCCATTTGGTATGAACACCTCGACCACGAGGATAACGGATAGCAAATGTTTGCTTACTAAATTGTGCAGTATACAATAAGTTACGTAAATCAATTTCATCTTTAGGAACAGCGATGATGATATTAGGAATCGCACGTAGAAAGGCAATATCAAAAACTCCGTGATGTGTTGCCCCATCATTGCCCACTAGACCTGCCCGATCAATACAAAAAATGACTGGTAAATTTTGTAAAGCAATGTCATGAATAATTTGGTCATAAGCACGCTGTAAAAAGGTAGAATAGATTGCTACATAGGGTACAAAACCTTGTGTAGCAAATCCACCAGCAAAAGTAGTGGCATGTTGTTCAGCGATACCCACATCAAAAGTACGTTTAGGGAAAGCTTCTAACATATAGTTTAAAGATGTGCCTGTTGGCATTGCGGGTGTAATACCAATAATCTTTTCGTTTTGTTTTGCTAATTCTACTAAAGTTAAACCAAAAACATCTTGATATTTAGGTGGTAAATTTGTATTAAAATTAGGTTTTATCAAGCCTGTTTTTTTATCAAATAATCCTGGTGCATGATAGGTGACTTGATCTTTTTCTGCCTGAGGAAGCCCTTTTCCTTTAGTAGTAATTATATGTAAAAACTTAGGACCTGTAATTGTTTTAAGTTTTGTAAGTATCTTAATTAAAACATTGATGTCATGTCCATCAATAGGACCAAAATATTGGAAATTTAAATCCTCAAAAATATTATTACCAGGCTCTTCTTTTCCTGACTTAATACTGGTTAGGTAATTTTTTAAGGCACCGACATGTGGGTCGATTCCCATTTCATTATCATTTAAAACAATCAACACATTAGTATTAGTAACACCAGCATGATTAAGTGCTTCAAAAGCCATTCCAGAAGCGATACTTGCATCTCCTATAACAGCTATATGTTTTTTCTTTTCCCCTTGTAATTGAGAGGCAAAAGCCATACCTAATATAGCTGAAATAGAGGTTGAAGAATGACCAGTACCAAAGACATCAAATTCACTTTCTGAACGTTTTGGAAATCCAGAAAGACTTCCAAATTGCCGATTCGTTTTAAATTGTTGCCGACGACCTGTTAAAATTTTATGTGGATAGGCTTGATGACCAACATCCCAAACAAGAAGATCATCAGGTGTATTGTATATATAGTGGAGTGCAATTGTTAATTCGATGACACCCAAACCAGCGCCAAGATGCCCTTTTTTTGTAGAAACAATATCAATAATATAATCCCGTAACTCAATAGCCAATTGTGGCAAGTCATCAGTAGCTAATTTTCTTAAATCTGAAACAGAATTTATAGTATTTAAAAATGAGTATTGCATTTTGCAAATTTAGGATTAAAATATAAAATTATCCTAAAAAAAACCATCTGTAAATTTACAGATGGTTTTTTAAGATTGTATATCAGGGAAAGTATTTAACTCAGATACATTAATATTACTTTTGAATTTTTTACTAGGTATTTATTGTTAATCCGAAGACTATAATTCTATAGTTCCTACTTGAGAAACTTCGCCAACTATAACAGTAATGGGTGTTTCTGATTCATAATTATCATAACCTTCTTGTTCAATTTTAATTTTATAATCTCCTTCTGGAAGTCCTTGAATTATAAAATCTCCATTTTCATCAGTAAGAGAATCAGCAATATAAATATCATCTTGATAAATAGTAACTGTAACATCTGCTAAGGGTACTATTTCTCCTTCAACATCTCCAGTAATTTCACCACTTATAGAACCAGAATTGGCTTCAGCATTTACTCTTATAACAGGTTTTAGATTATACTTATCTAAACTTCCCGTATCAACAATTGATTTTTCCACATCCCAATCAAGTATAAATGTATAAGAAAAACCAGATTCTAAATTAGCATCTAATTTTAACTTTAAACCAGATTGTAAAGCACTTGGTGTATCGAGATGTACAGAGATTGGCTCTCCCAATTCTCCTTCTATAACCAAAGTATTATTATCACTTAAAACGAGTCTTATTTGTTTTAATATACCTGAAGGGATGATTTGATCTGTCAACAAAAGACTATTTCCAGCTATGAGTTCAGTTAAATCAATATTAATTGGATAACCACTTTCAGATGTAAAACTTGTCCACTCCTCTTCGTTCTCTGAGTTGTTAAATTGAATGTCAATAATCTCAACATTTACTTCTAAGTAATTACCAGGAGCATCAACTAACTTTAATTGAACTCTTGCTGTATCATATTCATTATTTTTACAGTTTTGAAACACTAAAAGTGTTAGCATGACAAGTATTATAAAACTTAATTTTTTTAAAATCATTTTTTAAGGAGTTTTTAATTAAAAATTAAATAGCGTACTAAGTTAATGTAAAAATTGTTCTAAATTGTTTAGGGTGATAAATATATTTTAATTATTTTTAGGGAAGGCTTTAGTAATGTTGTTTAAAGACAGATAATTATAATAAAAAACCCTGTTTCTTGTTTAAGAAACAGGGTTTATAAATCTAAAATATTGTTTTACTTTTTTGTTAATTCAAAATGATATTGTAAATATTCGAATGCATCTCTCGGTATAATAGAAATTTTCTTTTTATACTTTAATTTCCATTTTCTTTGAATTGAAGAAAAGAATCCTTTGGTTAGATAGGCAGCGATAAAAGGATGAACATGGAGTATAATACTTCTATATAGACCCTTGTCAATTAATGCTTGTAATTCATTTGCTATTTTATCAACCAATATAATGGGTGATTCTACTTTCCCATCTTTATTTGGATTTGTTTCTCTGGTTTCGATAGTAATTTCCTCGCGTACACGTTGACGTGTAATTTGTATTAAACCAAAACGAGTAGGAGGTAAAATTTTGTGTTTAGTTCTATCAAAACTCATTTCTTTTTTAAGATGTTCAAAGAGTTTTTTACGATCAGCGGCGGCATGCATATCGATAAAATCGACTACTATGATACCACCCATATCACGCAATTGTAATTGACGAGCGATTTCACTCGCTGCAATTAAATTAACTTCTAAAGCTGTGTCTTGTTGTGACTTAGCTTTATTAGAACGATTACCACTGTTAACATCAATGACATGTAGTGCCTCAGTATGTTCAATAACAAGATACGCTCCAGTCGGCATGGAAACTGTTTTCCCAAAAGATGTTTTTATTTGTCGATCTACACCAAATTTTTGAAAGATGGGTACATTTGACTTATATAATTTAACAATAGATGCTTTATCGGGAGCAATTAGCTCCAAATATTCTTTAATCTCATTGTATAGTACCTCGTCATTGACATGAATTCCAACAAAAGTATCATTTAAGATATCTCTAAGAATAGCAGAGGCACGATTTACCTCACTCAGAACTTTTTGTGGTCTCTTGTTATTTTGGTTTAGTCTTTTACACATACTCTCCCAATGTTTTAGAGAGTTTTGTAGATCTTTATCTAACTCTGCTACTTTTTTATCTTTAGCAACAGTGCGCAAGATAATACCAAAACCTTTTGGTTTAATGCTCTTAACAAGTCTCTTTAGACGTGTTTTTTCCTTAAAATCTGTTATTTTCTGTGATACAGAAATACGTTCAGAGAAGGGAAGAAGCACCATATATCTGCCTGCAATAGACAATTCGGCACTAAGTCTTGGCCCTTTTGTAGATATGGGTTCTTTGACAATTTGAACTAAAATATTTTGTCCTGTTTTTAGAACATCTTTAATTCCACCATCTTTATCTATATCTTTCTCAACAGGAAAGTTTTTCAGTGTGTAATCATTAAGCTTTTTAGAACTTACTTGATTTAGAAATTTTTGCGTAGAGCGTAATTGTGGCCCTAAGTCATGATAATGTAAAAAACCGTCTTTTTCAGCCCCAACATTAATAAATGAGGCATTAAGACCTGTGAGTATTTTTCCAACTTTCGTTAAAAAAACATCTCCAACGGCAATATTTTTATCTTCTTCATCTTTGTGAAGTTCTATGAGTCTACCATCTTTAAGTAAAGCAAAATCAATATCATTAGGATTAGATTTAATAATTAATTCTAATTTCATTTGTATGTTTTAAAATTATTAAATATCAAACTAGTCTACCAAAATATAATAGTAGACAAATATATTTGCTAAATATTTATCTTGATATAATTCAAGATAAGATATTATAGCTCATTTTATATTGATTTGTTTAGTATTAGCTGTAAGTGTTTTACAGCTTATTTATACAGTATTCTTAATACTGTATAATTTTCAAACGAAATCGTCTTGCAACAGATTTCTATGTCAAAGAACTTGTACAGTACACAAAAAATTATTACTTCTTCTTATGTCTGTTTCTTCTACTTCTCTTTTTACGTTTATGAGTAGCTATTTTTTTGCGTTTCTTCTTTTTACCACTTGGCATAGAATTAGGTGTTTAATAATTGATATAAAGGCTATTTGGCAGCCACCTTAGATTTTACTCCATTTACAAATACTTTGGCAGGTTTAAACGCCGGTATATTGTGTGCTGGAATTTTGATAGTAGTATTTTTTGAAATATTTCTACCTGTTTTTTCAGCTCTTCTTTTAACAATAAAACTTCCAAAACCTCTTAAGTAAACGTTTTCATTTTTTTCCAACGAAGATTTCACTTCGTTCATAAATGCTTCTACAGTACTTAATACTTCTGCTTTTTCAAGCCCTGTATTTTCGGAAATCTTGGTTACAATTTCTGCTTTAGTCATAATTAAATATCTTTTTAATTTAAAAAATTTAGGATTGCAAATATAAAACAATATAAACAATAACAAAGAGCTAAATGATTATATTTTAGAGAACTATCTATTTAGTGTAGTTTTTTGAATATGGAATTCAAAACAATCCGTGTATTTGAGCATCGATTTTGTCAATTACTGAGCCTAGGTCTTCAGGTTTATCAACAAAATCAAGATTATCGACATCTATGATTAATAAATTACCTTTATCATAAGTAGAAATCCACGCTTCATAGCGTTCATTGAGACGACTTAAGTAATCAATACTGATGGAATTTTCATAATCACGTCCTCTTTTATGGATTTGTCCTACTAAGGTAGGAATGTTAGCACGTAGATAAATCAATAAATCAGGAGGAGAAACTAAACGTTCCATCAATTTAAATAAGGAGCTATAGTTTTGAAAATCACGGTTTGGCATTAGCCCCATAGCATGTAAATTGGGAGCAAAAATATGAGCATCTTCGTAAATAGTTCGATCTTGAATAATGTTTTTCCCACCTTCGCGAATTTCTAAAATTTGACGAAAACGACTGTTTAAAAAATATACCTGTAAATTAAAGGACCAGCGCTCCATTGCTCCATAAAAGTCATCTAAGTATGGGTTTTCATCAACCGATTCATAGTGTGGAGACCACTTATAATGTTTTGCTAATAATTTTGTTAATGTGGTTTTTCCGGCTCCGATATTACCAGCAATTGCTACATGCATAATTTCTTTTTTAAAAGTGTGTTTTTAAGAAGAGATAAAATTACACTTTTTCATAAGAATTCTACTAAATATTTATTAACACACAAAAAGCGATATTGGGTATAAAAATTATTTTGGAAAAATAAAATATAAATCGTACCTTTAGGGTATAAAATTAATACTTATGGAACATGTAATTATTTCTGTTAATTATACGTAAGTTTATTTTGATTCATATTTGTATGGTTTACGTGTAATTTAGATAATCTAACAATTTAAATTATTTGTATTATGAAAGCCAAAAAATCCCAAAAAGTCAATTTAGAACAATACAGAAAGCTTTTTTTACTATTAGGTCTCGTAGTTTCATTACTAATTGCTGAACTGGCATTAGAGAAGAAGACTTATGAAAAAGAAATTACAAATATCATTGAACAACGAATTTTTGATGGTGTTGATGATATTGAAATTCCTGAAACTAAAATTGAAATTGAAATTCCAAAACAAAATACAGTTGTTACACCAGAACCAATATTAGAACGGATTGAAATTATTTCTGATGATAAAGATATTGAAGAAACAGTCATAGAATCTACTGAAACGGAGTTACACGATGCAGTTGTAATTCAAGAAGTTGATTTTGAAGAAATTGAAGAAGAAGTAATTATTGAAGAAGTGGTTGAGGATGTTCCCTTTTTTGTCATTGAACAAGTTCCAACTTTTCCAGGTTGCACAGGGAACAGAGAAGAATTAAGAGACTGTATGCAAAAAAAGATTCAAGAACATGTAGTAAAAAATTTTAATGTAGATCTTGCACAAGATTTGGGATTAATCTCAGGGAAAAAACGAATATTTGTAATGTTTGTTATTGATAAAAACGGTAAAATTAGTAATGTTCAATCGCGTGCACCTCATAAAAGTTTGCAAAGAGAAGCGGAACGAGTTATAAAATCTCTACCACGTATGAAGCCAGGAGAACAACGAGGGAATCCAGTTGGTGTAAAATATAGCTTACCTATTGTTTTTGAAGTACAATAGTTAAATTATTGAAAAAAAGCATTCCTTATATCTCACTATTATATGAGAAATGCTAATAAATAAATGACTATAAAGATGTTTATTTTATATATCTATTCTGAGAAAATTATGTGATTATTTATTAGTAATTTTACTTCCAGTTTTTATAATTTTTAATCTCATTCCTTGATGCTACTAAAAAAACAAAAAGTTAATTTAAATAATAATACTCGATTATTTTTTTTACTAGGGCTTGTAAATACTTTGATTATAATAAATTATTTACTCGAACTTTGGATTCCTGTAAAATCCGTCAAATACGATTTTGAAACGGAACTTTATGATTTATACAGCACTCAGGATATTCCAGATATGAGTGTAAAAAACGATGTTAAAGTAAAAGTCAAAGTAATTTCTAGAGAAATTGTTATCACATCGATAAAACCAACAGCATTTTCGAAATCTGGTCCAGGACTAGATAATATTGAGATTATTGCTGATGATGTTGAAATTAATGAATCGATTATTGAGTCAACTGAAGTTGGAGAAAAGGATGCCATCGAAGTGCAAGGAATTTTGTTCTCAGATATTGATGAAGTAGAAATTGAAGAGGAGATTTTTGAGGATGTGCCTTTTATTGTCATAGAGGATGTTCCTGTTTTCCCTGGTTGTAGAGGAGGGGATGATTTATTGAGAAAATGTTTAGAATACTCAATTAGAGATCATGTGTCTAAACATTTTAATGTCGCTCTTGCACAGGAATTGGGTTTAAATCCAGGAAGAAAAAGAATTTTTGTCATGTTTGTAATTGACAAGTATGGTGATATTAGTAATATAAAGTCTAGGGCTCCTCATAAACGCTTGCAAAAGGAAGCAGAGCGAGTAATAAAATTGCTACCTACGATGAAGCCAGGGAGACAACGAGGAAAACCAGTGGGTGTAAAATATAGTTTACCTATTATATTTGCAGTACATTAAGCTTTGTATTATAAATCAAAAAAAAACCGTAGCACCTTTTGATGCTACGGTTTAATTCAAATAGTTACAAATAAAAAAAATTATTTCTCTATAGTTTCTCCTTGCGCTACCCATTCTAAATACGCACCATCATAAACTTTTACATTTTCAAATCCTAGAACTTCTTTAAAATACACATAAGGTACAGATGCTTTTACACCAGTTTTGCAGTACATTATATATGTTTTGTCAGCAGTATATCCTTTATCTGCAAAGGCTTCAGCATTCATAAAAGATTTGTTGTCATTTAAAACGTCTTTAAACTCAAGATGTATGGCACCAGGCAGATGACCTTCACTATATTTTTTCTTAACATCATCTGATCCGATAAATTCTTTTTCTGATCGAGCATCGATTATTACTACATTTTCATTAGCTAGACTTTCTTTAACAAATGCAATGTCAGCTAACATATCAGCGTTTACATTAACCGTAAAAGTTTTAGCTTTTACATTTGGAACAGCTGAAGTAAGTTTAATACGTGCTTTTCCCCAAGCGCTCATTTCTTTATGTAAAATTTTCACATTAGTAGCGCCTAAATATTTAAGCACCCAATATACTCTAGTAGAGTATTTTTGACTTCCTTCATCATAAATTACGATTTCATCTTGGTCAGATACTCCTTTTTCACCAAGCAGTTTGGCTAAGTCTTCAGTTGTTTTTAATAGTCCGTCAACTACACCTTCTTTTTGATTTAGAATTTTGTAAGGGATATTTATTGCACCGGTAATATGCGTTGCGGTGTATAATTTTGCTTTGCTAGCATCAATTATAACAAGCTCTTTATTCGCTTTTTTTAGAGCTTTAAATTGATCAGTTGTAATGATATTTCCTTGTGCAACAGCAGTTGCAATAAATAGAAAAAATACAAGTAACGTACTTAAAATGTTTTTTGTTTTCATTTAGATAAAATGTTTTAATTAATATATTTAAATGGGTAATGATGTATATATTTACTATACGTCATTACCCACTCAAAATCTATACCAAATTATTTAATAATTGCTTGAAGTTGAATCATAATTCCATCATTTGGGATTTCTGCACTAAAAGTTTCCTCAAAGTTGTAATTATAATTTATCTGCAATCTTGTCCATTCGTTAAAGAAATAGTTGATACCAAAGGTCATAGTGCTTTGAATATCTCCATCCATATCTATGTTTGAATCATAGGTTTCATATTTAAATACAGGTTCTAAATTCCATGGAGTTTTGTATAGAGCAGTTACATAATAACCATTTCTATCCAAAGAACCTTCATGGGTTTCTAAAGGCTCACCTGAGCAACCACCACCTGTTGTATAAGAACCTACATCTGATCCGGTAATATATTCACCAGTTACAATAAATTCTTTATATTTTACAGTTGCATCAAAGCCAAGTCTTGAAGAAGTATTATCATCTAAATCACTTGTTTCACCAGGCGTTTTGCCAAATTTATAGCTACCACCGATACTTAAATATTTAATAGGATTTATAGCTAATCTTGCGACAAAGGCTTTTCTATTGTCTGCGTCTAAAACATTTCTACCTTCTCCATTTAGAAGGGCTAGTTTATAGCTTATAAGATTTTTATTTCCAAATCCAGCTAATGAATCAATAGCACCAGAAAGCATAAGACCAGTATCTCTAATTGGTCCTGCTAATTCATTTACTACTTTTGATCGATTTATAGTGTACAATTTATGACAACCTTGGATTTGTTCTGCACTAAAAGGTGCTTTAAATAATCCTGCTGATAGGTTTGCGAATGAATATCGATTGTAAGTTACAAAAGCATCATTGATACCCATTCCTCTTTCAGGTGAAAATTCCATCATAAAGTAGTAGGAAAAATCATAAGGTATATTTCCTAAAACTCCTAATCTTGCTCTTTTAAAGTAAAAGCCACTTTCGTCAACATCTTTTGTGAAAGCACCATTTTCTCCTAACATGGCATATTCATATTGTGGTTGTATATAACCAAATATATTTATTCCGTCACCTTCTCCTGGATCTTCACAACCTTGTGAAAATACCATAGGAATAGCAAATAATATTGCCACTACTAGTACTAAATATTTAATTGATTTCATAAGTTTATATTTAATGATTTTATCAGTTATGTTTAACATCCATAGTGTTTATTTCGGTATATGCTGAAATTTTGACTATGGATGTTTCATAAAATTATTTATGTTGTATTATTTTGAAGGAGCTTGGTATCCATCAGAATTAATATACCCAAAATTAAGTTCACTAGCGCTACTCTCACCTTTCCAAGATTTCCCAGCAACTGGAGATCCATCAGCTGCAAGTGCAGTATGTGTGATTCCATTTGCACCAAATAGTAAACTTTTTGCACTATCAACTCCCATTACTTGAAGCCAAGCTGTGGTGATTGCAGAAGTTTGTCCTGTATAGCAATATGTAACTACTGTTTCAGCAGCATTAAGATTTTTTAATCCTGCTATACCAAGACCTTCTGCAGTATCAATTCTGTAGGCACCTGTGATATGACCAAAAGAATCCCACGAAGTTTGAGACCATTTGTTGTTAATAAAATAATTTGTCGGAGTTGCAAGAACATCTGTTTTTGTAACTGTCCAAGTCGAATTCAAAGCCATTGCAGCAGTAATTCTATCAGCTAAAATAGCATCACCTGTAGTTTTTCCTGTAGATAAAGTTGGTGTGTCAAATTCAGCCATTGCAGTAGGAGTTCCATCTGTAGTCCAGTTAGGTGAATCATAATCAACAGCGTTAGTTTCCCATTTGGCTTCAAAGTTTTGATTCCATCCACACATACCCCACTTAAGTGATTTGGCGCTAAAGCCAGCCATTCTCAGTAAACCAGTGGCTCTCGCTGCTGTTTGACCTGTATAACATACACAAAGTATAGTTTTACCCGCAGCATTAGGAGCCTCTGTAAGTATATCAGCTAATGCTACATTATGAGCTCCATTTATATGACCTTGTCCAACTTCATTACCACCATAATCAGCGGCACTTCTTAAATCCATAATATAATAATCAGCTACTGAATACTCATCAGCTGGATCAGCATTAATACCTGATCCTGCTATTACCCATCCGTCTAAGATGTCTCCAAGATCTAAACTGTTGTCTGTGGCATATTCTGTTAATAATTCAAATTCTGTCTTTGCTTCAGGATCTGGATCATCTTCTCGACAGCTTGTAAGTACTAACAAAGGCAAAAAAGCTGCAACTAATAATAAAGAAATAAATTTTTTCATGATGTAAATTGTTTAATTTGTAAGATTATTTTAAATTGTTTTAGTAATATATGTTACCTCATTTAAGTAATATTTGTAACACAACAAAGTAACGGACATTATGAAGGTTTTTGGTAAAAACTAAAATGCAATAACGCAAGATAAAAGTTGAGTTTTATCAATATTTGTATTGATATTACTTAATCTTGTTATATATTTACGCTTCTAATTTTTTAATATATGTCAGACTGTTTAAAAGATATGCAGCATCAAACTGCTTTTGAGTTGTTGAGTGATGATGAAAAGAATATACTTGAGGAAAATAAGACTACTATCAGCTATAAAAAAAATGAAATAATTCTTAAGCAAGGAACTATTGCTAACACAATTCTATATAGTAAAAGCGGCTTATTCAAATTGCATATTGAGGGAACGAAGAAAGATATTATACTAGCTATAAAGAAAGATAAAGCATTTTTAGGTTTATCGAGTCTTTATTACATTAACAAGACCTATCTCTATTCTGTAACTGCTTTAAAAAATTGTGAAGTTGATATTTATGATAAAGAATCATTTAAATCTGTTTTAAGTAAAAATGCAAATTTTTCAAATGAGATTGTTAAATATATCAATCATAACTCTGCTAGAATATTTAATAGATTTCTATGTGTTGCAGAAAAAAATGCAAGAGGTAAAGTTGCAGATATGCTTTTGTGTTTTGCCAACAATATCTATGAAAGTTTAGAATACACTTTAGCGATGACTCGACAAGAGCTCGCCGATTTTGTCGGTTTATCTATGGAAAATACTATCAGGATCTTAAAAGAGTTTGAAGTAGATAAGTTAATTAAAATGAATGGTAAGAATATCGAAATTACAAACAAAGATGTTCTAGAAAAAATAAGTGATTTTGGGTAATTTTTACCTTGACTAATTCCTTTTAATTATTTTTTGAATAGGTATTTTTTGTAAATTGGTACAAATTTAAAAAAGTGTCAAATCAAAATCCTTTTGCTGTATATAGTGCTTCCGCTGGAAGTGGCAAAACCTTCACTTTAGTTAAAGAATACTTACAAATAGTATTACAAAATAAAGACACCTATCATTTTCAAAAAATTTTAGCAATTACCTTTACCAATAAGGCCGCTGCTGAAATGAAAGAACGAGTAATTTCAAATTTACAATCTTTTGCACGTGGCGATTCCTCTGAAATGCTTCAATTAATACAACAAACAATAGGTTTAGAGGCTGCTCTAATCCAAAAAAGGGCAAAGACAATTATTGAGGCAATCTTGCGTGATTATTCTGCTTTTAATATTACCACAATTGATAGTTTTACGCATCGCATTATTCGAAGTTTTGCCTATGATTTTGGGCTATCATTGAATTTTAATGTAGAAACGGATGCAAAAAAATTGTTACAAGAGGCTGTAGATGCTGTTATTGGTCAGATAGGGAATGATTTAGAATTAACAAAGGCGTTAGTCGCCTTTTCGCATCAAAAATCAGATGATGACAAGTCTTGGGATATTGGAAAAATTCTTTTTAAGTTTGCTAGTATCTTATTAAATGAAACAGATAGATTAGCATTTAAAAGTATTGCTGATAAAAGCTTTGGAGATTATTTACAACTTCAAAAAAAGCTAAAAATACAATTGGCAACACTAGAACCCAAAATGCAGGAAATAGGTGAATCAGCTTTACAAATAATTGCGGATGCTGGTGTAGAACAAAAAGATTTTTATCGATCTATGCTACCCAAGCATTTTAGTATGTTATCGACAAATTGGGAAAAAGCTAAGTTTTATGAGCAGAGCGTCTTACGTAAACGTATTGAAGAAAATAATTTTTATAGCAAATCAAAATCAGCTAATGTAAAGGCACAAATTGAAAATATATTGCCCCAATTATTAGATCTATATTTACAATCAGAACAGCTATTTAGTAGAATTACTTTACTTAAATTATTTAGAGAAAACCTAATTCCTTTGGCGGTACTTTCCTATATCCATAAGGCTTTAGAAGATATAAAAGAAACAAATAATCTTAGACTGATAAGTGAATTTAATGAATTGATTTTTAAAAAAATTCAAAATGAGCCAACACCATTCATTTATGAGCGTATAGGTGAAAAGTTTCAATATTATTTTATAGATGAGATGCAAGATACTTCCGTTCTACAATGGAAAAATTTGGCAAAACTCATAGAGAACGCACTTGCGCAAGAAGGAGGAAGTTTATTGTTGGTGGGTGATGCCAAACAAGCTATCTATCGTTGGCGAGGAGGTAAATCTGAGCAGTTTATCGGGCTTGCTGATGCCGCTAAAAAAAGTCCTTTTCAAGTTGCTAAAACGATAGAAAATTTAGACACCAATTTTCGTAGTTTTACTCAGATTATTAACTTTAATAATGCATTTTTTCAGCATATTTCTAGTTTGATGCAAAATGAGAATTACGCGAAATTGTATTTAAAAGGAAATCAACAAAAGACCAATTCTAAGATTGGAGGATATGTACAAATTGAATTAGTGAAAAAAGAAAAAGACAATCCTGATAATGATATCTTATATCCAAAGAAAGTACTAGAAACTATTCAAAATTTAGACACTTCTTTTGAATGGAAAGACGTTTGTGTTTTGGTGCGAAAAAATAGTCAAGGAGTAGCAATTGCCAGTTATTTAAATGAAAATGGTGTCGATATAATTTCATCAGAAAGTTTATTATTAGGAGCAAACACAAAAATAGATTTTCTAATTAATCTGCTACAGACTGTAATAGAGCCCAAAGATGAAAAGAGTCGCTTTAATTTATTAGATTTTTTATACGAGCACACAGATATAAAAACTGATAAACATAGTTATTTTAAAGATTTAATTCATTTAACTGAAAAAGATTTTTATAGATCACTACAAGCTTATGGGTATGATTTTAAAAAAGAAGTTTTTTTTGAAAAATCATTATATGATTCTATCGAATATTGTATTAGATCTTTTAAACTGGCTCAAACATCGAATGCTTATTTGCAATATTTTTTAGATGTAGTACTAGATTTTCAAATTAAGAATGGTACTGATTTAGCTAGTTTTCTAACCTATTGGGAAGAACAAAAAGATAAATTAAGCATCAGTATGCCTGAAGGCAAAAATGCTGTGCAAATAATGACTATTCATAAGGCTAAAGGGTTACAGTTTCCAGTAGTTATTTTCCCCTATGATTTAAATATTTATCAACAGATTCAACCAAACATATGGTATCCTATTGCAGACCCTGAACAATACCTAGGCTTTAAGAATTTATTGATACCCTACCGAACTAGTTTACAATATACAGATGATATAGGTAGACATCTTTATGAGGAAAGACAAGAAATGTTAGAATTAGACAATTATAATTTGTTGTATGTAACCTTAACACGAGCCGTAGAACAATTGTATATAATTACAGATTATAAGCTTAACCGAGAAAAACAAGGAAACACTAACTATTATTCAGGTTTATTTATCAATTATTTAAAAGCCAACGATCTTTGGGATTTAGAACAACAAGTTTATTCTTTTGGAGAAAAAACAAGAGTGATTCTTGATGATAAAAAAGAAGTAAAAGAACCAATTATAGAAGTAATCAATTCTCAAAAACTTATCAGTACTGATTTATTGCAACATCAAGTAAATCTTTATGCAAGTTCGTCTTTATTATGGGACACCGAACAAGGAAAAGCAATTGCTTTTGGTAATTTATTACATGAAATTTTATCACAAATTAAAACCGCTGATGATATTGATACAAGTTTGCAATATTTCTTAAATCAAGGTATTATTAATGAAACAGAATTAACAGCTATTCGTAAGAAAGTGAATGCTGTTGTTATGCATGCTGATTTAAGTGTTTATTATCAACACAATTTGACTGTTTATTGTGAACGTGAAATAGTAAACAGTTTGGGAATGAGCATTATTCCTGATCGTATTGTTGTTTTTCCTAACAAAAAGGCTGTTATTATTGACTATAAAACGGGTGCTATTGAAAATAAGCATAAAATTCAAATAAAAAATTATGCTAATTATCTTATGGAAATGGGCTATGAAGTAATCGAAATGTTATTAGTTTATATTGGAGATAAAGTAAAAGTAGTCGCTATTAAATCCTAAAAACATCTTTACCAATTTTAAAAAGAGAATAGTACAAAAATTACACAAACTGCAACACCATATCTATTAATGATGTGGCATCTTGTTCACCACTTTGACGCCATTTCATCTCGCTACTTTTATAAATGATAAAAGTTGGGTTACTTTTTATTCGTAAGGCTTTAGCTAAAGTTTCATTTTTGTCAATATCAATTTTAATAACTTTAGCTTTATCACCAAGACTAAGAGCTACTTCTTTTAGAGTAGCTATTGCCTGATCTTCTTGTGCCTCATCCCAATCCGAATAAAAATCAATGAGTATAGGTATTTCTGAATTTACTAAATCACCAAATTTTGACATAGTATTAGGGGCTTAATAATTAATAAATTTATAGGTTCCATTACCCATTTCAGCTTGTAATTTTAAAACATAAGCTGTTTGCGCATAGTTGACAAAAGGTATATGTATTTCATCTCCAGCTAAACGACCAGCATCACTAATTTGATATACGAGTTGTCCTAGACTGTTGTAAACTTGTAGGCCAGTTAGAGTCACCTCTTTAGTATTACGGATAATAATTTCGTCATTAGCATAAAAAGCACTTACAAAATCATGTAAATAATTTTGAATGGCTGTAGGAGAATTGGGTTTAAAAACGAGTTTTAAATCTCTTTGAGTTTGATTACTTTCTGAAAAGAAAAGATAATCATTTTCTCTTAAATCGTGGGTATTCCCTTTTTCATCCATAATATAAAGTGGTTCATCAAAATCTTCCAAATCATCAATCATTATTCTATGTGATCCAGATGTAGCAGTTTTTACGGTTAAAGGATATTCAGCATCAATATTATAAGAACCAACACCTTGTATGGTGTAAGGACTGTATTCTGAATCATCATCCTCAATAATGAAAAACATATCATTGGGACCCACATCTATCATTTGCCCATCATATCCATAGTCAAAACCATCTGTTGCGCTATCATCTGTAAAGGCGTGTAATAGATGACGATGTCTCTCATTTGGACCTTCATAACCTAAACGTATTCTTGCAGTAACTTGATTAGTGTTTTTTACAGGAATAGAATTAGTACCCTCAAGCATAAAAGTTCTTTGTTCATTTTTAAAAGTAATGGTACCACCAGAAGTAAAATCAGAACGGACTATAAATCCTTGTCCGACTGGTATATATTGTTGTGGCTCAATTGATCCAGTTCCTGAACCATAAATGAAATCACCATGAAGTGTGGCTTTTGTACCACCTGATAATGTATATAAAGCATAACCTGCTCCATAAGAAGTGTAATAATGGGTGTTAGTACTCCAATGCTCCCAATAATATATTGTTCCATCGATTATCTCGCTTCCCGCCTCTAAATCCGAAGTGTGATTTTTTATAAATTCATTTGCATCCAAAGCAGAAGGATAAGGGTTTCCCACTAAATATTCTTTGTCAGCTGAAATAACTAATGAATAAGTTCCGTCATTCGGCAAACCTTCAAAAGAATAATTTTGCTGATCTGCGTAAACAGCCGCGGGATTTGTGCCTTTCATACAAAATCCTTCTCCAGGTAACATATCTTTTCCTGTACTGGGATTTGTGCCTCCTAAAATAAAAAGCGATGTCCAACCATCATCATTGTATGGATCAACATTTCCATCGGTATATTTCCAAAGCCAACGGGTACTTAACTCAATAGGGCTATTTTGGTTACCGTCTAAAGCCGCAGTAAAACCAACTTGTGTAGGACTAAAAAGATTAGGAGTTGTCCCATCTTTTAGCACTGTATTTACATTAAATTTAGCGGTATTTTCAGCTCCATAATTTCGTACAGGTGAAGACCAATAGTTATAACGATAAGAATTCTGTGCGCCATCTTGGTCTTTCAATAAATGACCCAACCCCGAATTGTTAGAAAGTCCAGTGTGAGTTTGAATTAATTGTGCTTCATCTATAAGTCGAAGATTTCCACTAGTTAATACCAAATCATTTTCAACTTCTAAATCATACAAATCAGAAACGGCTAATCCTTGTACACCCGTAGTTGTATTATTCACTGTTAAATTGTAGAAATGGATTTCATTTGAACTGCCATCAATATTTTGGGTAGCATTCGTTGTGCTGTCAAAATAGGTTGTTCCCGATGTCGGAACAGAAGTTGTACCATCATTTGTGAAATTCCCAACCAGATGTAAATCCCCTTCATTTGTATGTGTTGCAGTAGATTTATTCGTATAATCATCACCAAAATAGACAGTAGTACCTGATTCAATCTTTAAAGTTCCTTCATTAACAATCTGCCCCTGCATGTTTACAAGACCGATAAAGAATCCGAGAAATAGTACTATTCTTTTCATAATAAGTTCGTTTTCAACACGATTTAATCCACAAATATACTTGATTTTTTATTTTGTTCCTACTTTTTTAAAATAAAGACTATAAATTGAGGTCTAATGTAACTATTTTAAAGTTTGTACCTTTGAAAAATTAAATTACTTAGATTCTAAATGAAACAAAAACGACTATTTTTAATAGATGCCTATGCTCTAATCTTTAGAGGTTATTATGCCCTGATAAAGAATCCGCGAGTTACTTCTAAAGGCATGGACACCTCCGCCATATTGGGTTTTATGAATTCACTTTTGGATGTAATTCGTAGAGAAAAACCCGATCATTTAGCAGTTGCTTTTGATAAAGGAGGCTCAACAGCACGTCTCGATGTATTCCCAGAATATAAAGCTAATAGAGGAGAAACTCCAGAGGCTATAAAAATTGCCGTTCCTTATATTCATAAGATTTTAGAAGCTATGGAAATTCCTATTATTGAAGAAGCCGGTTTTGAAGCCGACGATTTGATAGGAACTCTGTCTAAACAAGCTGAAAAAGAAGGTTATCAAACTTTTATGGTTACTCCTGATAAAGATTTTGCTCAGCTAGTTTCCGAAAATATATTTATGTACAAACCCTCTAGAATGGGTAATGGTATCGAAATTTGGGGAGTACCCGAAATACAAGAAAAATTTGAAGTAGAGCGTCCAGAGCAAGTCATCGACTATCTAGGTATGATGGGTGATAGTATCGATAATATTCCAGGTTTACCCGGAGTAGGAGATAAGACTGCTAAAAAGTTTATTAAAGAATATGGAAGTCTTGAGGGATTGCTAGAAAATACCCATGAGCTAAAAGGAAAGTTGCGCGAAAAGGTAGAAGCGAATGCTGATTTGGGTCGTTTGTCTAAACAATTAGCGACTATTATGTTAGATTGTCCTGTGACTTTTAATGAAAAAGATTACGAATTATCAACCCCAAAATTTGAGAATGTACAAGCACTTTTTCAAGAGTTGGAATTCCGTAGAATGTGGGAAACTTTTCTGCGAATTTTTAAAGCACCTACCTTAAAAGTTGAGAGTCAAGAACCGGGAGACAAGAAACAAGATACAATTGATAACAAAGAAAAGAGAGCAGAAAAAATAGAGAAGCGGCAAGAAGGTTTTCAATTAGATTTATTTGCAACGCCAATAGTTGAAGAGAACTCAAAAACGATTGGCTTCAATAGTTTAGAAAATACCGATCATCTTTACCAACATATCAATACGGCTCTTAGTAGAAAGTTGTTTTTAGAAAAGTTATTACAACAAAAATCAGTATGTTTTGATACAGAAACGACTAGTTTAAACACTTTTGAAGCAGAGTTAGTGGGTATTGCATTCTCTTATGAAAAAGGAAAGGGTTATTATGTTTCTTTTCCTTCAAATCAAAAAGAAGCTCAAGAAATAATTGAGGAATTACGTCCGTTTTTTGAAGCTGAAAACATCGAAAAGATTGGACAAAATCTTAAATACGATTTAAAAGTATTAGACAAATATCAAATTGAAGTTAAAGGAGTGCTTTTTGATACGATGTTAGCTCATTATCTGTTACAACCTGATATGCGGCATAATATGAATGTATTGGCAGAGACCTATTTGCAATATCATCCAATGCCTATAGAAAATTTAATTGGGAAAAAAGGGAAAAATCAACGTACTATGCGTAGTGTTTCTATCGAAGAGCAAACGGAATATGCGGTAGAAGATGCAGATATTACTTACCAATTAAAACAAGTTTTTGAACCGCAATTAAAGAAAAATAATTTGACCGAATTATTCCAAAATATTGAAATGCCCTTACTTCGTGTTTTGACAAAAATGGAATTAGAAGGTATTCAATTGGATGCCGATTTTTTACAGAGTCTAACACAAGATTTGAATAAAGATATCATTCAGTTACGGACTGCTATTTATAAGACTGCTAATAAGGAGTTTAATTTGGCATCACCTCGTCAACTTGGAGAAGTCCTTTTTGATGATCTGAAATTGGTAGATAAACCCAAGAAAACTAAAACAGGACAATATGCAACGGGTGAAGAAATTCTGTCAAGGTTAGCTAATGAACATGAAATAGTGGCTAATATTCTGAAATGGCGTGGTTTGGTTAAATTAAAAAATACCTATGTAGAAGCCTTGCCTAAAGAAGTAAATCAGAAAACAGGGCGTATTCACACTACTTTTTCACAAGCGGTAGCTGCCACAGGACGTTTGAGTTCTAATAATCCAAATTTACAAAATATACCTATCCGAACAGAACGAGGTCGTCAAGTTCGAAAGGCATTTGTTCCACGAAGTAAAGATTTCACTTTACTTGCTGCAGATTATTCACAAATAGAATTGCGTTTAATTGCGGAACTCAGTGGTGATGAAACGATGAAACAATCATTTTTACGTGGAGAAGACATTCATAAAGCTACGGCAGCAAAAGTTTTTAAGGTTGCTTTAGACGAGGTTACTCGAGAACAAAGAAGTCATGCGAAAACAGTAAATTTCGGAATTATTTATGGTGTTTCTGCTTTTGGATTAAGTCAACAAACTAATTTAACTCGTAAGGAATCTAAAGAACTGATCGATACGTATTATGAGACTTATCCAACTTTAAAAACCTATATCGCCAATCAGGTGAATTTAGCACGTGATCAAGGTTATGTAGAAACATTATTAGGGAGACGTCGCTATTTAAAAAACATCAATTCACGTAATGCAATGGTACGTGCCGCTGATGAACGGAATGCGGTAAATGCGCCTTTGCAAGGGAGTGCTGCTGACATTATTAAAATAGCAATGATTAACATTCAAAAGCTATTAGACCAAGGTAACTATCGGTCAAAAATGTTATTACAAGTACACGATGAATTGGTGTTCGACATTCATAAGGATGAATTGGAAACTTTACAATCGATTATTAAAGAAACGATGGAAAATGCCTACAAATTATCAATTCCTTTGATAGTTGATATTGGTTTGGGTGATGATTGGCTGGAGGCGCATTAATAATTTTATTTTTTATTGTAGAGACGTTGCATGCAACGTCTCTACAATAAAAAATTATTTCACCACTTCGACCCAACTACCTTTAGATCGTACCATATAATCGTTGTCATACATAGCTTCGGCTTGTACACCATAACGGTAATATTTACCTAGATAAGCAGCATTGAGTTGTACAGTAAATGTTTTTGAATTAGTACTTCCTAGATTAAAATAGAAATTAACACGATCATCACGGATATCACTATAATTTGCTTGAATACTACTTTCTCCATATTCCGTAAAACTGGTATTGACAATTTCCCATCCACTAGGGAAAATTTCGGTTAGGGCTATATTTTCAACATAGTTACGAGATGTATTTCTAATACTAACTTGCGCTGTAAAATCAGTTCCTTGTGTAAGTTTGCCAACATTTATAAGCTTACCATTAGTATCTAAATATTGAACAGTAGCACTTAAATTACGTTTTACAGAAATTTCATTTCCTAAAGGTAATTTACCAGAATTTAATACCCGAACAAACACAATATTATCTAAATTATTGGAGATGTTCACTGTATTTAGACCGTTTTGGATATCTAATCCACGTTGCGAAACAGATTTTGGAGTTTTTACTTTGTCCTTTGTACCATTGATTGTATAAGAAATATCTAATGATTTCCCTCCTCCTTTTTCTACCATTTTTGCCATTGCTAAAAGGGACATTGCAGTAGTTTGTGTACTCATCCAATTAGGAGAAGAGAGTCTTTTAGCGATGCTTTTTGCTAAATTAATATATTCTTTATCGTTTACTAATAGCATAGTTTCCATTGCCATTGCTCTATTGCGATTTACAGAACCATACGTGTAATAATCATATTTGTAAGGTACAAAATCAACATTGGCTGTATTGGCTATTTTTTTAGCAGCTTCGTTTTGACCTGCTAATGCGTAGGCTGCAGCTAAACGCCATTTTCCGTTATTAGAAAGCTCATTAAATTCGCGTAAACGATTCATAGCTGCTAAATCAGCATGACCAACTAAGGCTAATGTATACAAACGATATGCTTGTGCCAAATCAGTATTATAACGTCTATAAGTAGGACGCCAACTACGTGCTGCTTGTTTTTGATAGCGTAACCAGTTAGTCATAAATGTTAAGGGTAAAACATAGCCCTTTTTCTCAGCTTCAATCATAAAATGACCTGCATAACTTGTACCCCAGTCATCTGCACTACGATAACCTCGCCAATAACCTAATCCGCCATCACCTGTTTGGAATTGCCCCAAACTTTTGATTCCCTCTTTAATATTTTCCTGTATTTTTTGTTTTCGTTGTGCACTTATATCAAAGATATCATCCAAATATAGTTGTGGGAAAACACTTGAAGTAGTTTGCTCGACACATCCATGAGGATAACGTATAAGGTATTGTATGCGTCTGTTAAAGTCCATAGGTGGTAAAGTTGAAAATTCAATATCTGCCATATTAGATCCTATTACACCAAAGGTTTCAAAGCTGATACTTTGTGTAGCATTGGGTTGTAATTCTAGATCAACATACTTACTAGTTATTGGATTTGGATTGATTACATCAATTTCTACTTTGTAGGATGCTTTTTCACCATTTCCACTGGCAATAATCTCTATAGTATTTATACCTTTTGCTTTGCTTACATCTAATTCGAAATACGCCATTTGTTCATCAGGTTTTGCGAAATGTAAACTTTGACTACTTGCACCGATTACTGAAATATCCTTACTTGTTTTTACTTGTAAACTGACATCTTTCACCTTATTTTCCATGGCAAAAACCGTAACAGGTAAACTCACCCTTTCTCCAGGACTTAATTTACGAGGAAGTGTTGCTAAAACCATTAAAGGTTTTCTGACAGGAATTGTTTTATCTGTGCTACCATACGCATTTGTAGCATTATCTCCAGCAATTAACATTGTTCTAACCGAACCTACATAATTAGGCATATTAATTATATGTTTTGCTGTTTTACCTTTTTTAAGTCTAAAAGGGCCTAAATAGGTTACTACTGGTTTAAAACGATTGGCTTTTTTACCTTTTTTAGCGGCAGCTTCTTCATCTCCACCAATAGAAAAGACTTGATCTATAGTCCCACCATAAGCACCTATCACATCATCAAAAATATCCCATGTAGTTACACCCAAAGCTTGTCTTTTGTTAAATTCATCCCATATATTTGGTGTTTTAAAACGCGTAATATCCAAGAGTCCTTCATCAATTACCGCTAGGGTATACGTCATGGGCTTATTTTGTTTTTCAGAAACTTTTACTGTAAAAGATTCCTCAGGTTTTAGAACTTCAGGCATTGTAATTTGTGGCTCTAAACGAGTTTTAGGATCTTCAACTAAAATTGGAACTACACCGTATAAACGTAATGGTAAATCATTAGCTGTAGAAGCATGTGGTTGTAGTAAAGA
>JAUVBX010000052.1 GCA_030590985.1 Lutibacter sp.
AGCAATTAGTTGCAGTGCATTTTGAGTATCTGCATAGGCTTTTTGAGCCTCTCGTTGTTTTTGATTATTATTAAAAACAAATACTCCCACTAAAATTGCTATACTGGCTGCAATCCCAATCCATTTACGTTTCTGTTTATAAGTTTCTAAACGAATGTGTTTGGTATGGCTTTCTGTTTTACTTTCTTTAAAATACTGAAACATATATTGATACTCTTGCAAATGCGGTGCCACATTATTGCTAGTAAAATAGTTTTTCAACAGAGACTCCTCCTGCAAGTTTGTTTTTGCTTCTAAGTATTTTTTAAGTAATTTTTCTATGTTATCCGAGTTGGTATGCATGTTGTTCTTGTAATTTTTTTCTTATGGTTTTTCTCGCTCTGGACAAGGCTACTCTAACTGCGGTTGCTTTCATCTGTAGCATTTTTTCAATTTCCTCAAATTCATATTCTTCTATATCTCTTAGTTGAATAATCATTCGTTGTTGTTCGGGTAATTCTGTTATTAATTGGTGTACTATTTGAACACTATCTTGTGTTTCTATCTCTTTTTGTAAGTTGCTATGATTATCTTTATAATTACTGTGAACTAGACTTAAATTACTAGCTTGTTTTGATTTTAATCGATCCAAACAATAATTCTTTGTCATGGTCATGGCATAGGCCTCTACAGTTTTATAATCGGATAGTTTGTTTTTATTTTTCCACAGTTTTAAATACAACTCTTGTGTGGCATCTTCTGCTTCATCTTGTGAGACAAGTAGTCGCTTTGCTAGGCGAAATACTTTATCTTTAAAGGGCATTACACTATTTAAAAATGCCTGTTGGTTCATTGTTGATTTTGTTACTGGTAATTTATTTACCCGTTTTGCTATTATGACGAGCAAGATACGGAATTGTTACAATTGAATGATTTAATGAGATAATGATGGAATGATTCAATGTAATAGAAACGTCAATTCAAGGTTTGAATGACTGTTTTAATTCTCTTTAATATCAATTTTATAAGCAAGACCAAATTCAATAAATGCTCCATTTTCAATAATCGGATTAAGTTGAACTCGATCATCTCCAAATTTTAAAAATGAAAGCTGCCAGTCTATCTTATCGGCTTTTTCATACACTGGATATTTTCTACTAATTGCATATCCTGCTTTTACATTGAAATAGGTATTATTAAACAACTTCACATCTGCGTAAAGATAAGGTTCAATAGCAAAACGTGAAGTATAATAAGCTTCATCTAACTCTCCTATAAAACTGTAACTTGATACCAAAGACACATAACCTAATCCCGAAGCAAAAGCTTCATTTAACTGATAATTAACTTTACCATGAATGGGTAGATCACCTTTGATATTTAGTTTATTATTTAAATCCCAATCGAGTCCAAAAATAGGAACAACAAAAGGACCATAAGTTTCTGAATTATAGTACATGCCTATTTTCCAAAGGAAATATTCATTTTTACGAATGGAATAAGTACTTAAAAAACCCAGTTGAAAAGCATTAGCATTAATCTCTTGATAATCTGAGTTTAACTTGGGAATAGCCACTAACAGAAGTGAGTTTTTATCAGAAAATTTATGATTAATTCCTAAGGTTAAACCCAACGAATAATAACTTGTAGGCCAGGTATCTTCGGGGGTGTAATTAACTGTCCAATTATTCCCTCTTATCCCTGTGACTATAGTAGTTTTTTTATTGAGTACGATTGGTAAACTTATATTTAGTGACAAGTATCCACAATCAGATGAGATGTCAGGATTATCGTATTTAGTATTGTAAGAACCCATATAGCCTATACTTGCAATGGTATATTTTTTCTGTGAAAATCCCTGGTCAGCTAATAAAATAAATAATATCATTAAACAATACAGTAGTGATTTTCTATAATTCATTTTGTTTTTTTATTTTGTAGAATTAATTTTGATTCGTGTTTATATATTTAAAAGTTAGTATCTAAATTGTAGTATTAATGATCTAATGAGTCAAAGATATGATGAGTTGTAATACTTTTATTTATTACTTTTTCTTATAAATAAACTGTGAAGTAACCAAAAAAAAGTAATGGCTATAAGTGTAATAAATACCAACAAATACTTTTTTGTAAATTCGGGAAAATAGGCTCCAATAACTATTCCTACAGTAAAAGCATAGACTTTCATCGCTCCCCAATCCCAAATATTCATCTGGGCTATTCTATTTCTAAAATATTTCCACATAACATTGATTTTAAATTGATTAGTAAAGTTACGTATAAAAGTTTAAAAGATGCACGAATGCACGAATAATATATTTGAGGTGTATTAATTAAAAAGATGCCACGAATGCACTAATAGTATATTTGAGGTGTAAAAATCATGTAGATTTCTCCATGTGCTACGCTTTAGCTTCGCTTAGTCGAAATGACAGTACGTTGTCATCTCGACCGTAGCGGAGAGATCTTTATGTAATTGTTAGTATGATTTTAATATTACATTTTTCACACGACCCACAACACCAGATTCTAATTGTACTTTGATCCCATGTGGATGGTTTGGTGAATTGGTTAGTAGTCTTTTTACAGTTCCTTGAGTAAGTTTTCCACTTCGTTGGTGATTTTTTTGTACTACTTCAACTTGTGCACCAATTTGTATGTTTTTTCTGAGTCTGCCGTCTTTTATGTTTTCCATTATAATTTGTTTTAATAGCCTAAATCTGTTAAAATTTGCTCGGCTGAGTGCTTTGACTCTCTTTTATAAAATTCTAAAGCCAAATCTGCTCTATTGGTAAATACTGCTTCTACCCTATTTTGATATTCATTTAGTTGCTGATTGGTATCAAAAGTATAGGCATGAATTTGTAAACCAGAATTATGAATAAGTTCTGTCATCCAAGTTGCGGTTAATTCATCATAATTATTAGGTTCACCAGCAATACTTGGCCCTATAATTTGAACGTGGTTGTTTTGGGCAAATTGAATGGCTTGTTGATAAGTATCTTTTAATTCTCCTTTCATGTCATCTTTCCACAACAAAAAGCATTTTGGAATATTGGGTAAATATTTTTCTAATTGTTGAATGCTTTCAGGAGAAAAAGATTGTAGAATTACTCTTGCTGTTGTGTTGGCTACTCCTACTCTATTTTTTTTAGTATAAATCGTTTTAAGACCTGTGTTTAGATTCCAACCTAAAGAAGTTAATTCATCTGCGAGGAGTTTCTCTACAGCTAGTTTTGGATGTTTTGTTTCGGGATAAATTCCAGGTCGGTTTCCATTATTCTGAGGATCAATTTCATAAATATAATTACCTGTCCATGCTTTATTTTGTAACTCTTTTTCTGGGATTCCTTCTGTTTTTTTGATACGATTGCCTTCAGCTATCATAATCACGTCTTGTAAGGTTAGAATAGGTTGATTTTTAAAACTTTCTTTTGCTCTCTCAGGATTAGCCATATTAAACCAAGTGCCCATATCTAGACTTCTTAATTCTTTAAGTGTAAAATCATGAATAGTTTCATCGACTCGGTCTGGAAAAATGTCGGCAATATTACTTGTTCTTTTTAAATCATTGTCATGAAAAGCAACTAAGACACTGTCTTTAGTTAATTGCAAATCCAATTCTAGATAATCTGCTCCAATATTTCTTGCCCAACGATAAGCAGACTCGGTTTCCTCTGGTGTCCAATACGTACTACCTCTGTGGGCGATTATTAGATCTTTTTTAAGATTTACTGAAATTATTTCTAAATCATTTATCTTAGACTTACTTTTATTTGATTGACATCCTATGAAAATAAGGGATATGATTACTAACTTTAATACTTTATTCATTAATTTGAACTTAAATTGTTAGTATAGTGATTATTCTCATGACGCCACGAAAAACTAATTAAAATAATTGACATGACACAGGCGAAAATTAATAGGTAAAATCCGCCATTCCAACCAAAATAATCTACGATATAACCCATGGCTATGTTTGCAGCCACGGCACCTCCTAAATAGCCAAAAAGTCCTGTAAACCCAGCCGCAGTTCCTGCAGCTTTCTTTTGTACCAAATCTAATGCTTGGACACCAATTAACATTACAGGTCCGTAAATTAAAAACCCGATAGCAATCAAAGATAAGTTATCTATCATAGGATTTCCTGCAGGATTTTTCCAATAAATAACTACAAAAACAAGTACCAAGATCATATAAATAATACTTACTGGAGCACGTTTGCCTCTAAACCATTTATCACTGACGTAACCAGCTAATATGGTGCCTGGAATACCTGCCCATTCATATAAAAAGTAAGCCCATCCTGTTTCTTCTAATGAAAACTGTTTTACTTCAGATAAATAGGTTGGCGCCCAATCTAAAACACCATATCTAACTAAATATACAAAGGCATTTGCTATTGCAATAAACCATAATAATTTATTGTTGAAAACATGTTCAAAAAAGATCTCTTTGGCAGATACTTTCTTATCCACTTCAGTCTTATCGTAGGTGTCTGGATAATCATTTTTATAGACTTCAATTGGTGGTAAACCAACTGCTCTAGGCCTATCTCGTACTAAAAAATAGATAAGAAAAGCTATAAAAACAGCTATCATGCCTGGTAAATAGAATTTAGCATGCCAATCATTGAACCAAGCAACACCTAATATAGCCAAAGGACCAATTAATCCACCTCCTATATTATGCGCAATATTCCATAAAGACATTTTGGTACCACGTTCTTTGAGAGAGAACCAATGCACCATTACACGTCCACTTGGAGGCCATCCCATACCTTGAAACCATCCATTTAATAATAACAGCGCAAACATAATTGGAATAGATGATGTCGCAAAAGGAAAAGTACCCATCACAATCATTGTTATACCAGATAGCAGTAAGCCTATTGCCATAAACTTGCGGGCATCACTTCTATCGGATACATTACCCATTAGAAATTTACTTAAACCATACGCAATAGAGACACCTGATAAGGCTAAACCTAACTGCCCTTTTGAAAAACCTTCAGCAACAAGATCAGGCATGGCTAAAGAGAAATTCTTTCTAACCAAATAATAACCTGCATAGCCAATAAATATTCCTAAAAAAACTTGTAATCTAAGTTTTTTGTAGGTAGTATCTACTTCCTTTTTTGGTAGTGATTTTTTATCAGGAACTGGTTTAAAAAGATTGATCATACAATTTTTAATTATTCCTTAAAATATATTCATCAATCATTTCTAAGGTATCAGGATTCGTCACTTCTACCCTTATTTTAGAACCATCAACATAAACTAAAACTAAAGCCAATTGTGTACTAAAACCACTTACTGCTTTTGTCCAAGGCGTTGATGTGTCTTGTGCATAATAAGGAGCTCCAGCAGCACCATCATTTATTTGCCATAGCGTTCGGCTACGTTTTAGTTTTGGATATTCATACTTTTCGGGATAAATATTTACTTCAGGTGTAATCTCAACTTTATTATAATTGTGTTCATCTCCTGTAAATATTGCCACCACTTTGGTGCTTTTATTAATCAGTAAATCAAGGTATTCATCACGTCTTTCAATAATTCCTTTTTTTACAGGTTTTCCCGCAATAACTGGACGCTTAGAATTATCACCATTATACCACATATCATCTTTTACATGGCCTCCATTGGGAAAAGCTGGCGTGTGTTGTGTTACAAAAATATGATCGATATTATTGTTGTTTTCCAAATGTAATAGGGTTTTTTCTAACCATATCATCTGATTATCCATAAGATACCCATGTAAATTACCACTCGTAGTAGGGTTGTTTTTTAAAGCAGGTGAATACAAATAATTTGAATTTAAGACAATCATCGCTACATTATCATAAGTGTAATAAAACACAGTCTCATCATAAGGAGGAAAATCTATTTTATCTGGATTTGGATCATAATAAGCACCATCCTCACTAATCAAATCAGAATGTGGATTTACAAAATTCGTTGCAAAAACAGCTGATGGAGATTCTGTTTCAAAAGGAAACCCTGGGATAAATGCTTTCCAACGTCCTTTATCACTTTTAAATATACTTCCTACTGCTTCGTGGTTACCCATTGCTGCTACTATTGGAAAATGATGTGCAAAGGGTTCGATGGAACGTTTCCAGTTTGCATACTGTAGGTTGGTTTCCTCTTTGGTAGTTTTATATCCATCGATTAAATCACCTGTAACTTGCATAAAAACTGCATTTTTATACTTTGCTAGAGCAGTCATTTTACGCATTACATAAAAATTAACACCATACATGTCGTGTTCTCCTCCACCTTGTCCTGCACGTGAATCGCTGATATATGCAAAAACAAATGGTTTACGACTTCCAGAAATTGGGGCTGTTTTAAATGTATATTGTTGAGAATCATCCTCAAAATCGACGATATATATATATTCCGTTTCAGGTTGTAACCCATCTATTAAAATTTCGTGATGCTTTTGAACTTTTTCACTAGAATATACTTTATCATTAACACTAATTTTCGCTTGAACAGGAATATTTGTATCAAACGAAATGGTTACTTCATTAGGTTGTAGTAAATTAATAAATGGACCTTCTACAATCGTATTTGCAATACTAAAACCATTTTCTTTATCATATTTAAAAGCAATCACTCCATCATAGAGTAATTCTCCTTTGGCATTGGCGATACGATAGCCTAGAGTTCCTTTTCCTGATTCCTTCCAATTGGTCATATCATATCTACCTGACAATCTTTTAAGGATGTTTATGCCTGCTTTTCCCTCTTTGATATTGGATGTACTATGATACCAAATAGGTGTAGGATATTTTGATTCTTCATAGTTTATAAGTCCATAATACAAAGTTCCGTTTAGAGCTGTATCATTAAAGTTAAACTCTAAACCGATAGGTGTTGCTTGAGGATTGCCTTGTAAATTAGATAATGTTAGTTTACTTTTATAATCAACAGCATAGTATTTTTTACCTTTAAATTTATGATATAGTTTACAATCTTTATCATAATATATATTACTGAAAACAGTTGGAATAGAGTCTTGTGCCAACATATAAATACTCGTAAAAACACTAAAGAGTAGAAATGTAAAATTTTTCATAAATAAATCATTTAAGTGGGTAAAGATAGAAAGATTTACTAGCTTTATCCCGTGTTAATTTTATGAAATTGTTAAAATTATAATTTAAATGAAATCAATGGATTACCTAAAAAGAGACATAAAAATAATTAAAGTATCTCTGTTAATCATAGCAGCAGTAGTTATTTTATTTGTATTAAAACTATTCTCTTTTATATTCATCCCTTTCTTCTTAGCTTTATTTATAGCTATATTACTATTACCTATTCTCAATTGGTTTGAAAGTAAAAAAATCCCTAATTGGCTAGGAATTATTATAATAGTTGTTACATCTACCCTATTTATTTGGCTTAATGTAATTGTATTACAAAAAACGAGTGTGGAACTCTACCAGTCAAAAGAGGAGATTTTAGCAGAGGCCAATCATAGAATCAATCCATTGTTGATAAAAGCACAACATTTTTTAGGCATAGAATCTGTGTCAGAAGCAAATAATAATACAATTGATTTTAAAGCACTTGTAGAAGAGAATGGTGGTAAACTACTAAGCCAAATAAGTACATTTGCGACACGTTTGTTTATGACTTTATTCTTTTTAGCACTTTTTTTGACAGGTGCACATCTGTTTGAAGTTTTTCTTAATAGAGTTTCAAATAATGATGAAGATAGTATTCAAGTCTTTAGAGATATAAAAAGTTCACTAAATGGCTTTATTAAAGTCAAATTTCTAACGAGTTTATTAACTGGCTTAGGTTTTGGTTTAGTAGCTATGTTTTTCGGGGTTAAATTTGCCCTTTTCTGGGGTTTAACTACATTCTTACTTAATTTTGTACAGCTTATTGGTTCCTTCTTTATTACGGGAGTATTATTGCTATTTGGTTTTGTCGAAATACATAGTACAGGAACTTTTTTCATATTTGGACTTTTACTAATTGGACTTCAAATGACAATTGGCGGAATACTCGAACCAATATTTATGGGTAAAAGTTTCCAAATAAACACCATAACTGTTCTTATTAGTCTAGCAGTTTGGGGCTTTATCTTCGGAATTGTAGGTTTAATATTAGCCATTCCTATTACCGTTTTCTTAAAAATAATTTTAGAACGTATTCCTGCAACACAATCTTTGGCAAAACTTCTTAGTAGTGTCAACTAAATCATGTTATCCTATTTTTTTTCATTTAATAACAATAGGTAATCCAACTACACGTATTTTTATAAGTAATTCTACTTATATCTAAAACCCATATTTTCATAAAATCACGGAATTGGGTATTGTGCAATTATTGTAAGCATCGTTAATTTGTTGTATTAAATAGTAACAATAATATAGATTAATAATTTTATAACTTACTTTATCCCTATTAATATGAATAAACTACTTGTATTAACAATCGTATCAGCCTTATTGTTTACCTCTTGCGTTTCAAAAAAGAAATACGTCACATTAGAGCAAAACCTAACTGATTGTAAAGGAATGTTGCAACTAACAACTCTCGAGAAAGAGGAATTAGAAGCACGTTTTGCAAAAATTGAAAAAAGGGTGACAGAATATAATTCAAAGATCAACTCATTACGAGACACCAATGAATCTTTAAGTCAAAACCTACAACAAAGCAATGACGAAAAATTGGTTTTGGTAGATGATAATTTAATTGTTATTTCAAAGAATGTTCGTGATAAAATGAATGTTACATTGTCACAAATGCCACCTGAAGAATTAGCAACAGCTACTACTTTAAAAGATTCTATAAACTTGGCTTTATCTTATAATCTTAAAAAGAAAATTGTTTCTGGTGATTTTGATGATAACGATGATATTAAAGTAGGAATAGATAAAACCGTAGTAATGATCTCAGTCGCTGACAATCTATTGTTTAAAACAGGTAGCTATCGTGTTAATCCAAAAGCTTTTAAATTATTACAAAAATTAGCTGATGTTGCCAATTCTGAACCCAGTATGGATGTAATGATCGAGGGTCATACCGATTCAAGAACAATCAATACTGTTTGTTTAAATGATAATTGGGATTTAAGTGTAAAAAGAGCGACTTCTATTGTGCGTCTATTACAAGAAAAATACAATATAGACCCATCACGTTTAATTGCTTCTGGAAGAAGTAGCTATATACCTTTAACTGATAACGATTCTAAGGAAAACAGAGCGCGTAACAGACGTACCAATATTATAATTTTACCAAATTTAAATAAGTTTTTCGCCTTATTAGAAAGTGAAGAACACATACTCCCTTAAAATTTGAATTATTTGGTTTAATTAAACCCCTTGCAATTTTACCCCTGTTGCGAGGGGTTTTTATTTTAAATTACTTATACTTTTTATAAAATATCAATTCAACTAAATTCTGTTTAATTCTAGGTATTATCTTGTAGAACAACATATTAAATTTAGCATTTATTTCTTTTTTTCTTTATCAAAGCATGAGCAATAAAATCAGTAACTTTGAGGCTGATTTTATTTAAAAGTTTTATTAATGCAATATTGAATAGTATGGCTTGGTTTAAAAACGACAAAAAAGAAAAACGCTATAAATTAAAGAGTCTTAACAGTTTTGCTTGGGACAGAAAAATTAGTAATCTTAAGAAATTCAGGAGAGTTTTTGATAGAAAAGAGATCAATTATCTCAGTGTTTCATTAGAATTTTACAATAAACTTTTTGATGAAGAAGATTGGAAAACGACTGTTGATTTTAAAGCTTTCACATACGTAGATGGTAAAAAAGGCGAGGAACATTGTAGTAGTTCCAAGGAGTATACCGTTACAAAAGATAGAAATATCTTAATGTATGAATATGGTTGGGGAAACGATGAATATGGTAAATATTGGGAGAAAGGTGATTATATTTGGGAAGTTTATATTGATGATCGATTAGTGGGAACAACAGAATTTAGGATTGAGGATGCAGGTAAAGTTAGTGCTGAAAACAATCCCTATTTTGAAGTAGAATCACTTAAAACATACGAAGCTCCCAAAGGTGATGTAAAAGAAACTGATCGTGTTTACCTCAAACAATTTAGCAAATCAACTGCTAGATATATAATGGCAGAATTAAAATTTAAAGGTAAATTAGATACCGAATGGCTATGTGAACTATTCTTTAATTTTTATGATGACTCAGGTTTGTTAGTTGGTGTAGCAGACACTTATAACCTAATTACTCCAGATACAGATCCCGATATACTAAATATTGTTACCGCAGGCTGGGGAAATGCCGATGGCGATATGTGGATTGACGATAATTATCGTGTAGAGGTTGTATTTATGGATACTGTAATTGCTATGATCCCGTTTAGAGTAAGTGGTATTGATAAAAAACGATTAAGTGAATATGAAGCCTTGATAAACGGAGATGTTTCTACCTTTTATAAACCGAGTGTTTACAATGATGTGGCAGAAAATGAAACAGATATTGACTTATCAGTGGATAATGAGAATCCAGAGGAAGAGACAGTTGTTGAAAGTCCAAAGGTCAATGAAGAAACTAACGCAGATGACAGACCCATTGAAGAAATATTGGCTGAATTAGAGCGACTCATAGGTCTAAAAAAGATAAAATCTAAAATTAAAGAATATACTGATTATGTAACTTACCTACAATACAGAAAAGAAAAAGGAATCGAAGAGGATGAAGAAATTAACCTACATAGCGTATTTACAGGAAACCCAGGTACAGGAAAAACAACCGTAGTTAAACTATTAGGAAAAATATACCATTCAATGGGATTGCTATCTAAGGGACATGTATTAACAGTAGCAAGTAATGATCTTATTGCAGGTTATGTACGTCAAACAGGAAAAAACACTAAAGAGTTTATTGAAAAAGCACGTGGAGGAATTCTATTTATCGATGAAGCCTATATGTTGTACAAAGATGGGGCAACTAACGATTTTGGAACTGAAGCTATTGCTGCTTTAATTACAGAAATGAGTGATGGACCAGGTGATATTGCTATTATGGTGGCAGGTTATCCTAAAGAGATGGAAAGTTTTATCAATTCCAATCCTGGTTTAAAATCACGCTTTAGAAACTATTATCATTTTGATGATTATACGCCCAATGAGCTAGTTGCTATTGCAAAATATGCCGCAAAAAATAAAGATGTTATTTTAAATAAGAATGCAGAGATAAAATTAAAAAAATTAGTTACAGAAGCTTTTCGAAAAC
>JAUVBX010000083.1 GCA_030590985.1 Lutibacter sp.
AGATAATGAAGAAAAAATTCAAGAACGTCTCGCAAAAGTTACCAAAGAATTAGGATATCAAGATCAATTTGATACCATTATTGTAAACGATGATTTATCAAAAGCACAACAAGAGGCTTATGATTTAATTAAAAAGTTTATTTCAGAACCTAATAGTGAAATTGAGCATTAACATTTTAATGTCTAAAAAATGAAAATTGGTCTATTTTTTGGCACTTTCAACCCTATTCATGTGGGGCATTTGATTATTGCTAATCATTTGGTGGAAAATAGTGATTTAGATGCTGTTTGGTTTGTTGTTACACCTTTAAATCCGCATAAGCAAAAGAGTTCATTATTAGCAGACAATCATCGTCTAGCGATGGTGCGCATAGCCGTGGAGAATTATCCAAAACTGCAAGCATCTGATATTGAATTTGCCTTATCTCAACCAAATTACACAGTCAATACCTTAGCTTATTTAGAAGAGAATTATTCAAAACATCATTTTAGTTTGATTATTGGAGAAGACAATTTGAACAATTTTCACAAATGGAAAAACTATGAGGTCATATTAGACAATCATGAAATCTATGTTTATCCTCGTATATCAAAAACAGCAATAAAATCACAATTTGATAAGCACCCTAAAATCCATAAGATTGATGCGCCTATAATTCAAATATCTGCAACTGCCATAAGGGAAGCAATTAAAGAAAAAAAGGAAATAAAACCTTTATTGCCTTGTGATGTGTGGAAATATTTAGATGAGATGAATTTTTACAAGTAATTTGTCTATATACTTACCAGTTATTTCTTTGCTATTTGAGATTTTTCAAGTTTAAATCCACAACTCATTTAAAATTAATAAAATGATTTTCAGTATTTGAATAATTATATAAAACATTATTTTCTGAAAATTTATATTAAAAAAGAAGCGATGACACCAGGTAAATTAGCCGTCATATGAACAAGAATCGCATAAGAAGTGTTGTTGTGTTTTTCTTGAAAATAACCTGCGATTATACCTATTATCGTTGTGTTTATAACAATTCTAATCAGAAAACTTGTACTAGCACCAGTATTGATAAGAACTATATGCCCCAAGCCAAACAAGACCCCACTAATTATTACAGGTAAACTGATTTTGATAGTACGAATTTTTATTCCAATTCCTCTAAGAGGATGAAGTGCATTTTGTAAAAACCCTCTGCTTAACATTTCTTCGGCAATACTCGCATAAATAAAAACAAATAGGAATAATTGTAAAGTAGTCATTTTTGCAAAAGCGATATGTGTTTCTTTGGGTATATCAATTTTAAATAGATGTAAAGCTGAATTTATTAGCATGTTTACAACAATTAGGCTTGCAATTGTAATAAGTATGGGCTTAAAAATCTGTTTAAATCGTATTTTACTTATGTTAAATTGTAATAACTTATACTTTTGAAATAGGTATATCATTACTCCTGATATTAGCAATATACTTGTATGCGTAACAAATGATCTATGAGCCATTTCATTTCCTAAATCAATATATTTTGGGATTAAAAAAATTGCTATTATGTCAATAACAATATATATTGTAATACTTACAATTATGTGTGTAGATTTTTTCATTAGATTAAAAATTAAATTATTGTTTTCAAAGCAATACTAAGTCAATAAAACTAGTCACACAAAAATAATTGATAAACAACTTATTTATTTGATAAAATATAGAATTGTTATGATGAACGACGTTTGTCAATGTTTTTTTGTAGTTCCTTTTTGTTCTACTACATTTGTAAAAAACTAATAATTGACATCAGTATATAATATATTAAAAATAAGATGGGTGCAACATGCTATAGGTTGGAGTGTGCCTTTTCTACTTTCACTCTATGTATCAAGAGATATTGAGAATAGTTTTAGTAATGTTTTGTTAGGGATGAGTTTGTTTCTACTTATTACTTATACTAATTTTTATTTATTACGTTTCTTTACTCAAAAAAAGTACTTCCTATATGCAGTATTGGCGTTGATTTTAGTTTTAGTTATTAGTGCTTTTGCAACTTATATTCATACACCTGCTAGTAAATTTATTATAAACTTAAATATTCTTACCACAGTAACTATTCTAACTACAGGATTGAAGTTTATTAAAAAAGCAATAATTGACCAATATGAGATTCAAAATTTAAAAGCTAAGCAAACACAAACAGAGTACAACTTATTAAAAGCACAAGTAAATCCACATTTTTTATTTAATACACTTAATAACTTATATGCTTTAAGTCTAAAGAAAGCAGATGAACTCCCAGATATGCTTTTAGGATTATCTGATTTAATGCGATATCAACTAGATAGTTCTAAAGAAGAAAGGGTTTCTTTAGAAAAAGAAATTAGATATTTGGAAAACTATATAAATTTAGAGCGTCTCAGAGTAAAGAATAATAGTATGATTAAGTTTAATGTATCTGGTTATGTATTAGATAAGAAGGTTGCTCCTTTATTGTTTATTCCTTTTATAGAAAATGCCTTTAAATATGGAATTTCTGCTTCAAAAGAGAATTTGATTATTGTAGATTTTAAAATATTTGATAATGAGTTAAATTTTACAGTAAAAAATAATGTTTCAAAGACACAAGAAAATTCTTATAGTGGAATTGGAATAGAAAATGTAAAAGCAAGGCTCAATATTTTATACAAGAATAAACATGATTTAGCTATTGTAGAAAAAGATAATGTTTTTATAGTTAATTTGAAACTTAAATTAGATTTTATAGACAAAAGATGAAACTAAAATGTTTAATCATAGATGATGAACCACTAGCTCATGAGGTGATAGAAGAGCATATTAAAAAGCTTGATTTGCTTGAAGTGGTAGCAAATTGTTATTCAGGTATAGAGGCAATAAACTATCTTAACAAGAAAGATGTAGATGTTTTATTTTTAGATATAAATATGCCAGATATGTCTGGTTTAGAAATGTTAGGAAACCTATCAACTCCTCCTTTGACTATTTTAACAACTGCTTATTCAGAATTTGCTTTAAAAGGGTATGAATATGGTATAGTAGACTATTTGATGAAGCCTATAGCATTCTCAAGATTTTTAAAAGCGACGAATAGATTACTTGAGTATTTTTATAATAAGGATCAAACGCCAAATATTGAAGATGATAACACTAATGGTTTTATTGAAATAAATGATGGGTATCTAAAAAAGAAATTACCTTATACAGAAATTGAATATATACAAGCCTATGGTAATTACGTAAAGATATTCACTAAAGATAAGATGTATTTACTTTTAAGTACAATGAAGAGTTTTGAGAAAATACTTCCTCAAAGCATTTTTCTAAGAATTCATAAATCTTATATTATTAATCTAGCTAAGATTGTCAAAGCATCAAAAAGAATTATTGTAATTAATGAAAATGAATTACCAATAGGAAATAGTTATTTAAGAGAAGTAAGGAGTAAAATTTAATTTACTTAATTTTTAACACAAACAGGTAATAATTCTCCTTTTGCTAAACGGTATTTTTCAAAAAGTTCAACACTAATTTTTTGACTATAATCTATCGGTGTAACTTCGAAGCCAACATCTCTTAATCTATCAAAATAGTCACGTCCATATACTCGTACATGATCGTATTGACCAAAATGTTTTGAACGTTCTTTAGGATTTGTAATATTAGCATCTTCATAAGTAGTTTCTCTATTTAAATCTTGTGGAATTTGAAAAATTCCAAAGCCTCCTTTTTTAAGTACACGAAACAATTCTTGCATGGCTTTTTTATCATCGAGAACATGCTCTAAAACATGATTGCAAAAGATTACATCAAATTGATTATTTTTAAAAGGCAAATTGGTAATATCAGTTTTTACATCTGCAAGAGGAGAATTTAAATCAGCCGTAATATAATCTAGATTCTTTTGCTGTCTAAAACGTTTGTAAAATGCTTGTTCTGGAGCAATATGAAGTACTTTTTTAGGAACTTTAAAAAAAGCTGTTTCATTTTTTAAATATAACCATAAGAGTCGGTGTCTTTCTAATGATAAACTTCCAGGAGCTAATACATTTGGTCTTTGCACGCCATAGCCATAGGATAAAAATTTACGATAAGATTTTCCATCTATCGGATCTGTATATCGATTTCCTTTATAAAAAAAAACTAAAATTGGACGAACCCAATAACTAACTCTTATGAGTAGGCTACGAGGAATGGTGTTTAATATTAGTTTAAAAAGCATCATTTAGCTGGTTTTACACTTCCCCAATTTTCACCAGTTTTTATACGGTATAACTGCATTTCAGAAATTCCATATTGTTTGGCTAACATTTTCATGCGAGTTTTGCGATTGGGATTATTTAGTTTACGTTTTATTATTGCAACTTTAGCTTCTGTTAGTTTTGCATAGGTTCTTCTGATTTTAGCAGTAATTACTTTGGGGTTTTTATCTTGATGTTCCCGCCACTCTTTCATATTTACCCACTTAAGATTAGTGAAAACATTATTTTCTTTATCAAAATCAAGATGAATAATACGATTTTGTTCTTTAGTTTTGGGTGAAAGAAAAAGTTCTACAACGGCATGATGAATGTAAAAGGATCGACTTTTATCGTCTTTACATTTTATACCAGTAACAACTGGAAAACCACTAGTGAATGCTGTTTTTAGTAAAAAAGGCTCACTAGTTTTCAAGCTGATAACCCTTCCATAATTTGAAACTTGATATTTTTGACTGTCTTTCCAGTTATCTTGTTCTCGTTTGTAAACTTTCCACTCTTCATTGTATTTATTTCTGATTTTCATTGTAATTACTTATAAATTCATTTTCTTCATTTGATTCAATTCCCATAGCATCATAAATAAATTTAAAGGTAGATAAGAGTTCGGGTTTTCCATCTACAAGAGCCACATCGTGTTCAAAATGTGCACTTGGCAAACGATCTTTTGTTAAGATGGTCCATCCGTCTTTAAGTTGTTGTATTTTATGTGTTCCTAAATTTATCATAGGTTCAATAGCTACTACCATTCCGTTCTTAAATTTTTTTCCTTGCCCCTTTCGTCCAAAGTTTGGCATTTGTGGATCTTCATGCATTTTTTTTCCTAAACCATGTCCTACTAATTCTCGTACAACTCCATAATCGTGATTCTCAACGTAAGATTGAATGGCATGTCCCACATCTCCAACTCTGTTACCTATTTTGAAAGCACGAATACCTTCGTACAAACTTTCTTTAGTAATTTGCAACAGTTTTTTTGTTTTTTCATTGACTTCTCCAACTTCAAAGGTGTAGGCATGATCTCCATAATATCCATTCATCAAAACTCCACAATCTATAGAAATGATATCACCTTCTAGCAGAGGTTTATCGTTTGGAATACCGTGTACAACTTGTGCGTTAGGACTCATACACAAAGTATTTGGGAAGTCATACAAACCTAAAAAACCTGGAATACCTCCGTGATCACGAATAAATTCTTCGGCCAATTTGTCTAAAAACAAAGTGGTAACACCTGGTTTTACCTCTTTAGCTAGAATTCCTAATGTTTTTGAAACCAATAAGGCACTTTTACGAATAAGTTCAATTTCCGCACGTGTTTTAATTTTAATCATAGTAGTTTAAATCGATGGCAAAGGTAAATAATATTATTCTCATTAATAAAAAAAGCCCCTCCAATAAGGGAGAGGCTTTTAACTAATTTGTTAATCAGGTGAATTTATTTTTTAATCAAGCGTTTGACAGTGCTTGCATTTTCACCAATAATTTTGACCATAAATACTCCAGATGCAAAATTAGACACATCAAAAGTAGTTTCAGTTTGCATATC
>JAUVBX010000012.1 GCA_030590985.1 Lutibacter sp.
ATTTGAAAATTATTCACTCCATCTTCAAATCAAGCAATCTTCAAATTATTATTTTTTACTTAAACTTATTATCTTGGCCAAAACTTTAATGATTGATTCAATATCTGGCATTAAAGTTTCATCAAATGGATAGTTCTCTGATAATTTACACAAAGTTAACCAGTATTCTGTTTCGTCAGCCTCTTTTGCAGCAATTATAAGTTTGTGAATAAAATCTTTTTTACTTTCAGCATTTTGCGCTTCTCTAACATTTGCTCCAATAGAAGTTCTAGATTTTAATAATTGTCTGGCAATAACATATTTTCGTTTTTCTTTTAATAGTTCACAATAAGCAACAATTTTTAAAGAAAAAGCTAATGTTAAATCTACAATCAAATTCTTTTATCATTTCTCATATCATCTTTTTTAATTAACCTATTTTGAAATTATCTTCAAATCAATCATCAAATTTTCAAATTGATTCATTTTCAAATCAATAAAACTTTTTCTTAAAATACAAAGATACACTAACCAATAATATCAACACAGGTACTTCAACCAACGGCCCAATAACACCAGTAAAAGCTTGTGGTGAATTAATTCCAAAAACGGCAATAGCAACAGCAATGGCTAATTCAAAGTTGTTACCCGTAGCTGTAAAAGCTACTGAAGCATTTTTATCATAAGGAACATTCATAGATTTTCCCATAAAGAAACTTACCAAAAACATGATAATAAAGTAAATAACTAATGGAATTGCAATCCGCAATACATCCATCGGAAGTTCTAAAATCATATCACCTTTTAAGCTAAACATCAAGACGATTGTCGCCAATAAAGCAATTAAGGTAATCGGTGAAATAAAAGGAATAAATTTTCTTTTATACCAATTCTCTCCTTTGAGTTTTGTTAAATACTTTCGACTTAAATAACCAGCTAAAAAAGGGATTCCTAAATAAATTAATACGCTTTTTGCCACTTCAGTAATTGAAATGTTTACTTCATAGGTTTCTAATCCAAAATATCGAGGTAAGACTGTAATAAACAACCACGCATAAAAACTATAAGTTAAGATTTGAAAAATACTATTTAAAGCAATCAAGGTTGCACCATATTCTCTGCTTCCACCTGCTAAATCATTCCACACAATAACCATTGCAATACATCTGGCTAAACCTATGAGAATCACACCGGCCATATAGCCTGGATAATCTCGTAGAAAGATAATCGCTAAAAAGAACATCAAAAGAGGACCTATAATCCAATTTAAAACCAATGACAGACTCATTAATTTGGTGTCCTTAAATGCTTTTGGTAAGAGTTTGTAATCTACTTTTGCTAATGGTGGATACATCATGAGTATCAATCCAATGGCTAATGGAATGTTAGTTGTGCCTACAGATAATGAATCTGTGAAATTTGAAATATTTGGGAAAAAGTATCCCAAACCAACGCCAAATGCCATAGCTAGAAATATCCAAAGTGTTAAATAACGGTCGAATAGTTTTAGTCTTGTTTTCATACGTCTTACTTATTAATCTTTTGTAATAGTACTTTTTCTAATTCTTTAAATTCGAAATAGCCTTCATGGCGAAAATATTCCTTCTCATTTTCATCTAAAAAAACTTGTGTTGGAATCAGGTCAATTTTATAAATATCACCAAAAGGTTCTCCTTCTTTCGTCCAAACATCATAAAAAATGGTTTTTACCTGATTGGGATATTTTTCTTCTACCTGTTTAATAACAACTTGCATTTTTTGACAAGGAATACATCGTACCGAACCCAATTCTATAAAAGTGACTTTTGGTTTTTCTTGCGCATTACACGAACTCAAAATAACTGTTGTAATCAATACAAATAATAGGATTAATCTTTTCATATGTTTAGTTGATAAAAAAGATGCTGATATAATATATTCCGGTAAGGATAAAGACAATACCAGCTATGTAGCGCATAACTTTTTCTATTTTAGAAATTTTAGTGTAAAATATTCCGGTTTTTCCAGTTGTAAAAGCTAATAAATAGGTAAATAAAATAACTGGTAATCCTGTTCCTATAGCAAATACAATTGGTAAATATAAACCCTTAGCACTTGCAATAGTCATGGGGATGAGCATTCCAAAATACAAAACACCACTATATGGGCAAAAAGCCAAAGCAAAGACAGCTCCTATCAAAAAGGAACCTAACAAGCCTTTATCTCTAAATTTTTCGGAAAATCGCTCTTGAAAATTTGATTTACCTAAGAAATTTAAACGAATAATATTGAGCATTATCAATCCGATAATAATCAATAAAGGGCCTAAGAATTTTTCTCCATTTTGATTTAAAAAGCTAGCAATTTTAAATTTACTAGCACCAAAATAAAGTAATAAACCAATTGCTGTATAACTAAAAGCACGACCTAATGAATAGATGATACCACTCATTACTACTTTCTTTGTGTTGGAAATATTCTTCGAAATATAAGCTGTCGCAGTTATATTAGTCGCTAACGGACATGGGCTTATTGCTGTCATCAATCCCAACAGAAATGCCGATAATATCGGAATATTAGTATCCTCTAACAATATTTGTAAGTATTCCATTACAATTTTTTTAGTTCGTTCTCTATTTTCAATTTTAACTCTTTCATAAAAACTTCTTTATTTGGTTCTTCTTTAAAAGCAAAATTGGTTAAATCTATAGGAGTCTCTTTTCCATCTTTGATTACATTTAAGAATAGTGAAGTACCATAGGCTCCAAACTTATTGGTTATCGCTTCGTTCTCTTTTTCACTGATATTAATAAGGCTAAAACTTACTAATCCGTTTTCCATTTCTTCTGCAAAATATGTTTCTAAAGTAAGTTTGGTTTTTTCCTCTATAGAAATACAAGCCGTACACCGATGCTTTCCATAGAAATCTAAGACCTCTACTTGATCTATTTTCTGTGAAATAGCTATTTTTTTTATCGGTTGCTGTTTTCCATTACAGGAAAAAAGTAAAAAGCTAATCAACATAAAGAATGTATGTTTTACTGAGTTCATATCTATAGAATTATATTAAACAAATAACCCGAAATAATAATACAAAGGGTAACAACTCCGAAAAATACTCCAATAAGTTTTAGTGTCATTACCTTTTTTAGCATCATAGCTTCTGGTAAAGATAATCCGACTACAGCCATCATAAAGGCAATAGCCGTTCCCAAAGGAATTCCCTTAGTAACCAAGACTTGAACAATAGGTAGAATACCCGAAGCTCCCGAATACATTGGTACAGCTAAAATTGTGGCAACCGGAACAGCAAATAAATTTTCTTTGCCCATATATTTTTCAAAAAAACCTTCAGGAATATAACCGTGCATTAAACCACCAATGGCAATACCTGCTATTACATAGGGTACAATTCCTTTTAGTATTGTTAACACTTCACGCCAAATAATGGGTAAACGTTCTTTAAACGGAGTTTTTTCTGCCACAAAGATTTCATCTTCTCTTTGCGCATTAGCTAAAACTTCTTTAACCCAAGGTGTCAGAAATCGTTCTAATTTAAAGCGACTTAATATGAGTCCGCTAATCACTCCTAACAAAATACCACTTATCACATAAATCATTGTTATTTTTAAACCAAAAAGTCCAATAAATAAGCCGATTGCTACCTCATTTACCAAAGGTGATGTTATCAAAAAAGCAAAAGTTACTCCGAGTGGAATTCCACCACGAACGAAGCCAATAAATAGAGGTACAGATGAACACGAACAAAAAGGTGTTACTACACCAAAAAGTGAAGCCATTAAAAATTCTAAGCCGTAGAATTTATTTCGAGATAAGAAATTTCTAACTTTTTCTACTGGGAAATAACTGTTGATAATTCCCATAAAAAAAATAACTACAAATAGTAAAAGTAAAATCTTGACACTATCGTAAATAAAGAAGTTGAGTGCTTCTGCTATATGACTAGTTTGCTCTAATTTTAAAACATCAAAGACCAACCAATCAGCAAATTGTTGCAAACTATCAAACATATTCTAGCTTAAATCGAAATAAATGTATCACCATCGTCACAACATGAGCTATCGCTATCTTTACAACAATCCTCTTTTAAAAGTTTTTTAATTTCCTCTTCGGAAGGTATGCGACCTTTGATAACTACTTTTTCATCAACAACTATGGCGGGAGTTGCCATTATATCATAGGCCATTATATCTTGTATATCTGTAACTTTTTCAATTATTATGGTGCTTTTCAATTCATCTAAAACTTTTTGGACAAGTATTTCAGTTCTATTACAGTTAGGACATCCTGTTCCTAATATTTTTATTGTTTGCATCGATATATATTTATTTATTTATAAAAAAAATTAACAGCAACTGATTTTTGAAAAATCCTCTTTAAACAAGGTGTCAAATAATTGTTGTGCTTTATGCCAATTCTCAATATTGATACAATATTTTACTTTCGGTGGATTCACTTCGCCTTGTATCAAACCGGCATCTTTTAATTCTTTTAAATGTTGTGAAATAGTCGATTGTGCCAAGGGTAGAATATCTACCAAATCTCCTGTATGACAACAACTTAAATTACTTAGATGTTTAAGAATTGTCAAACGAACAGGATGTCCCAGAGCTTTAGCAAAACGGGCAGTCTTTTCTGTGCTTTCAGAATAGAATATGTTTTTCGTGGTTCTTTTCATTATTTAAATTCATTTTATATCGCAAATATACGATGAATGTTTTGTTTAAAAAAGAATAAGGGTTTTTACTTATTTGAATGGAAAAACTGAAATACCTTTTCAGCTCGTGACTTTCCAACAACTTTACTCAATTCTTCCAAAGAGGCCTTACCTACTCTTTTGGCAGATTTAAAATATTTCAATAAGGATACTACTGTTTGCTCACCGATTCCTGTAATTCCTTCTAATTCTGTTTGAATAGCAGATTTACTACGTTTTTGACGATGAAATGTAATCCCAAAACGATGGGCTTCATTTCGTAATTGCTGAATAATTTTTAAAGTTTCAGAGGTTTTGTCTAAATACAATGGTATCGGATCATCAGGATAATAAATTTCCTCCAGACGTTTAGCAATACCAATAATAGCTATCTTTTTTCGTAAACCTAGAATATCTAAACTTTTAAGAGCCGAACTTAATTGTCCTTTTCCACCATCAATAACAATCAGTTGCGGTAAATCCTGATCTTCATCAAGCAAGCGTTTATAACGACGAAAAACCACTTCTTCCATAGAGGCAAAATCATCTGGACCTTCAACGGTTTTTATATTGAATTTTCGGTAGTCTCGTTTACTGGGTTTTCCGTTTTTAAACACGACACAAGCGGCAACTGGATGTGTTCCTTGAATATTAGAGTTATCAAAACACTCAATATGTACAGGTGGTTTGGGCAGGCGTAAATCTTTTTGCATCTGAGCCATAATTCTATTTGAATGACGTTCTGGATCTAGAATTTGTTCTTGTTTAAATCGTTCTTGCCTAAAGTATTTTGCATTTCGTAAAGACAAATCGACAATATGTTTTTTATCGCCAATTTTTGGAATTGTTACCTTAAGCTCCTCACCTACTTCAACTTCAAAAGGCACATAAATTTCTTTGGATTGCGAATGATATCTCTGTCGAATTTCTACGATACTCAACTCTAGAATTTCCTTATCTGTCTCAGCTAATTTTTTCTTTATTTCGGAAGTATGTGATTGAATGATTGCCCCATTCATTATCTTAAAAAAATTGACATAAGCATAGCTTTCATCCGAAATTACACTAAACACATCAACATTAGAAATAGAAGGATTAACTACTGTTGATTTTGCCTGATAATTAGAAAGTAAAGCAATTTTCTCTTTAATTTTGTGTGCTTCTTCAAACTCCATTTTAGCAGCAAAGCCTTGCATGAGTTGTTCAAATTGCTGCATGGCAGTTTTAAAATCTCCTTTGATTATATTTCGTATTTCATCAATATCTTTTTGATAATCAGTAGCTTCTTGAAGTCCTTCACATGCACCTTTACACGTGCCAATATGAAAGTCTAAACATATTTTATACTTTTTGTTGGCAATGTTTTCTTCACTTAAATTGTGCTTGCAAGTACGTAGCGGATAGACTTCCTTTATCAACCCCAACAAAGCTCTAACTGTACGGACTGACGTATAGGGGCCAAAATATTCAGAACCATCTTTAATGACATTTCGAGTTAAAAATATCCTTGGGAAACGTTCTTTTTTAATACAAATCCACGGATAAGTTTTATCATCCTTCAACATGATATTATAGCGTGGTTGTAATTTTTTGATCAGACTATTTTCAAGCAATAAGGCATCTGTTTCTGTTTCGACAACAATATGTTTTATACTGCTTATTTTTTTGACTAAAACCCGTGTTTTACCATTTTCTTGGGTTTTATTAAAATAGGAGGTTACACGTTTCTTGATGTTTTTGGCTTTACCCACATACAATATTTTACCATCTTTATCAAAATACTGATACACACCAGGTTGGTGTGGTAAAGATTTTATAGTAGTTTGTAGGTTTATGTTTGACATGACTGTTTTACAAAGAAAGAAAATTTATAACAATTATATAAAAATATTTGTAACAGTTTGTCTTCTAAAATATATAAGCTTTGACTGTTTTCTATTGTTATTGCTATTGACTTTTTCATTTTTTTTATCGAAATTCGCTTATCGAACGATATAATCTATTAAAACGAAATCATATCTAAACGTTAGGCATCATAATAAACAAACCCCTTGAATTCAAGAATTTAATTATATAATGGATAATAAACTTTTAGAAAAAATAAAAAAACTTACACTTAGAGCCTTAGTTGGAGATGAAATACTAATGAAAGGTTTAGTATTAAAAGGTGGTAACGCATTACAAATGGCTTATGATATTACCTCAAGAGGCTCAATTGATATAGACTTCTCTATAGCAAATGATTTTTCTGATTCAGATAAAAAACATATTCATGTAAGGATTAAAATTATTTTAAATTTGATTTTTGAAAAAGAAGGTTTAAAAGTGTTTGATGTGAAATTTTTTGAAAAACCTAAAACAAACACAGTCAAGGAATGGAAAGGGTACTGCATAGAATTTAAAACAATTGAATCAAGTAAATTCAACGCTGAGAACTTGGCGAAATCAAGAAGGGAAGCCATAACAATTAACCCAAATAACTCTACTAAATTCACAGTAGATATAAGCAGTTATGAATTTACAGATGGGAAAAAATTGAAAGAAATTGAAGGGACAGTTATGTATGTTTACACTCCTGAAATGATTCTTTTCGAAAAAATAAGAGCTTTATGTCAAACAATACCTGAATATCAAACAATAATTAAATCAGCTAATGTTAAAGGAAGAGCAAGGGATATTTATGATATCTGGAACATTTGTCAATCTTATCCAATAGACTTTGATTCTAAAGAAAATAAAATGATTTTGGAGGAGATATTTACAGCAAAAAAAGTGCCACTTGAGTTTATGAATTTACTGGAAAAACACAAAGATATAAGAGCCCAAGATTGGCCCAATGTTCAAGCAACTGTTAATAGTGATTTAAAACCTTTTGATTTTTATTTTGATTTCTTACTTAGTATATTAAAACGGCTTAATTCCTAATGGATAATATATTTTCCATTTTTTTGAAAATTTCTTATTAGCAATATTATGAGTTAGATAAAAAGAGAATTGTTTCTCTTTTTCATAGAAAATATTAATTTGATTTGCATTATACTCTGCAATTTCTAAATAAAATCCTATTACTTGATTATATGGATATAAATAATTGAATTGATCTAAATAAGATTTCATTTTAGTAACATTTAAACGTTTCTTAGATTTTTTAAAAGCCTCAAGCACCTCGAATACACCTCCCGCATACATTGGCTTAATAGCAATATCTATTAAGGTTCTTTCTAAATCAGTGTATTTAATATCATTATTAGTATTATGAATAACACCTATTTCTGTATGTTCTATTTTTTTTTCAAAAAAATAAAATTTAAAATTATTGTAACTGTAAAAATTATTTGACACTCTTTGGGGTTTTGAGAAAGATTTATCTATTCTTTCCTGTGTTAGTTCTGAAAGTTGATGGTTAGTGTAAATTCTATCAACACAAGAATATATCACTTTAGGTATTTGAAGTGTCAGATTATGAATTGATACTGCTGAAAAATAAGCCAAATAACTATCTTTTTTTATAGCTTTTGAAATATTAAAATTATTAAATCCTGGTTTAATATAAATTATTTTTTCGCGACTTAGATTTAATTTGATTAATATACCTTCTTTCAACAAAAAATCAATGAAATGATGAGTCTTTCTATACTCGGCTATTTCCCATTCCTCCCTATTGGAATAGAAAATATCTCTCAAATTAACTATCGAGAATCCATGATAAGCATGATTTTGAATAAAATGAGATATTTGATTTTTAGCTTTTACAAATGATTCAATTCGCATAATCATGTTTTTTTATATATGTATATATACATATATATTGCAAAGTAATAGAAAAAAACCGAAAAAACAAATTTTCTTGCGTTTTTATTTCACAGAGAATGAATTACCTCGAGGCAAAAGTTTTTAGTAGTAAATCCCTTTTTAATTTCGATGCAGAGTAACAGAGGAATTAACCAAACAGTAATTATTGAATTACTATTATATATGTATATATACATATATATTGCGAAGTAATAGAAAAAAAATTGAAAAAACAAATTTTTTTGCGTTTTTTATACTCAATAAAAGAAAACGATGCCTAACAAAAAATATACTTAATGCTGGGTATTTGCTTAATTCAAAGGTAGTTTTGTATTTACAAAGTAAGTGCTAAACCTAAAAAATTATTGTATTTTTATCCAGCACTAACCATATTAAAACCGATAAGCGCAACTCCCCCAAACATCAAAAATAAACAGAATTCTAATTTTTCTTTTAGTAAAGAATCCTTTATAAGTGATAATATAATTCATCCTATTTCTAGTCTTTTTGATAAACAAATTATTTCAGCATCTAATCTGCTCGTTTTCAAATTATTTAAGTATTTTTGCGCTCTGATTTAAAAGACGAATAATGAATATCACAAAGAAAGACATCGATACATTAAATGCAGTAATAACTGTAGAAGTTGCTAAAAAAGATTACCAACTAAAAGTTGAAAAAATCTTAAAAGATTACAAAAAAACGGCTTCTGTACCCGGTTTTCGTAAAGGTTTTGTCCCGATGGGAATGATCAAAAAACAATATGAACAATCGGTTATTATCGATGAAGTAAACAAGCTCTTACAAGATGCTTTAAATAAATTTCTTACCGAAGAAAAACTAGATATTTTAGGGAATCCTCTTCCTAAACCTGATGAGAATTTTTCTTGGGAAAATGAAAAATTTACTTTCGATTTTGAACTAGGAATGGCTCCTAAATTTGAAATTGATTTAAATACCAAAAAGAAAATTACACTGAACAAGATAATCGTAGATAAGAATTTTATTAACGATGAAGTCAGCAATATTCGAAAACAATACGGGAAATTAATCTCTCAAACAGAAGTTGTCGAAGGCGGTAGAATGGTTGGAGATTTTACGTTTGACTATAAAGACGAACAACAAGAAAAAAATGCAACTATAGACTTAGACCAGATTAAAGGAAAAGTCAACCAAAAGAAATTCTTAGGTAAAAAAGTTGGTGATATAATCTCATTAAAGACAAAAGGTCTATTTAATGATGACCACGATCTAATGAATGCTTTAGGGTTAGATCACGATGATGCACATGGATTTAATCAAACTCTTACATTTAAAATTTCTGAAGTTAACAAAACAGAATTAGCAAAACTTAACCAAGAACTATTTGATAAACTCTTTGGAAAAGATAAGATTAAATCAGAAAAAGAATTACGTGAGGAAATCAAAAAAAGTGCTGAAAAACAATTTCAAAACCAAGCAGATCAGCAATTTTTAAATGCTTCGACTGATTATTTAATCGAAAATACAAAATTTGATTTACCAGTAGACTTCCTTACCAAGTGGTTGCAAGTAGGTGGTGAAAAAGAAATGACCGAAGAAGAAGCTAAAGCCGAGTATGAACGTTCAGAAAAAGGTTTACGCTACCAACTTATAGAAGGACAAATAGCTAAAGAACACGATTTAAAAGTGTCTTATGATGATTTGCGAAAATATGCCGGTGAGGTAGTTACTTCTCAATATATGCAATATGGCATGCCTGCTCCAAGTGAGGAAGAATTAAAACCAGTTGTTGAGAATGTACTTTCAAATCAGGAAGAGACAAAACGTCTTTCAGAACAATTGATGAGCCAAAAATTACTCGATTTTTATAAAGAAAAACTAAGCTACAAAGAAAAAGAATTGAGCTATAAAGAATTTGTTGAGGAGACTTATAAGTAGTATTAATTTGAAAATGAATTGATTTGCTGATTTGAAGATAATTTTCAAATCATAAAATAAAAAAACCGCTGTTAAAAGTTTGAAACTTTAAACAGCGGTTTTTTTATTCACATCAGCCAAATATAACTCATTGACTCATTTTCAAATTGTCTCATTATCTAATTGAGCTATCCATTCATCGACATCAAAAACTCTTCGTTAGATTGTGTGAATTTAATTTTATCATTGATGAAACTCATCGCTTCAACAGGGTTCATATCAGCCAAATATTTACGTAATACCCACATACGTTGTACAGTTTTTGGATCCATCAATAGATCATCTCTACGAGTACTCGATTTAATTAAATCAATAGCTGGATAAATACGACGGTTAGAGATATTTCTATCTAATTGTAACTCCATATTACCCGTTCCTTTAAATTCTTCAAAGATAACCTCATCCATTTTAGAACCAGTTTCGGTTAGTGCCGTAGCGACAATGGTTAAAGATCCGCCGCCCTCAATATTACGTGCGGCTCCAAAGAAACGTTTTGGTTTGTGTAAAGCATTGGCATCAATACCACCCGATAAAATCTTACCTGAAGCTGGAGCAACAGTATTATAAGCTCTTGCTAAACGCGTTAATGAGTCTAATAAAATTACCACATCGTGTCCACTTTCTACCAATCTTTTGGCTTTTTCTAAGACGATATTTGCTACTCTTACATGCTTTTCTGCTGGTTCATCAAAAGTAGAAGCAACAACTTCTGCACGTACGCTTCGTTGCATATCAGTTACTTCCTCTGGACGTTCATCTATTAATAATATAATTTGATATACATCAGGATGATTAGCTGCAATCGAATTAGCAATATCTTTTAAAAGAATTGTTTTACCCGTTTTTGGTTGTGCCACAATCATAGCTCTTTGTCCTTTTCCAATTGGAGCAAACAAATCTACCACACGACTAGAAATACTTTTTCGTCCTGTTGCTAAATCAAATTTTTCATCTGGAAAAAGCGGTGTTAAATGTTGAAAAGCAACACGATCTCTAACCACATTTGGGTTTAATCCATTTATTTTTGAAACACGTATTAATGGAAAATACTTTTCACCTGATTTAGGCGGTCGCACTATTCCTTTTACAGTATCACCTGTTTTTAAGCCAAATAATTTAATTTGTGATTGTGATACATATATATCATCTGGTGATGACAAATAATTATAATCTGACGATCGTAAAAATCCATATCCATCAGGCATCATTTCTAAAACTCCTTCACTTTCTATAATACCATCAAACTCATATTCAGCTTCTTTTGGTTTATGTACATGCTTCTGTTGATTACCATTATTAACATTCTGCTTTTTAGAATGATGTTGGTTTTGATTCTTTGGCTTACTATGCTCCTGTTTGTGTTGAGGTTTCTTGTGCTCTTGTTTATGCTGAGGCTTTTTATGATGTGGTTTTTGCACATCCTTATTTTTATCTTCCGATTTATTTAAGTCCTCAGGTTTTGTCTGGGGACTATCTTTTTTAGGATGTTGCTTTTTTCTTTGAGGCCTATCATCAGTCTCTCTATTCTTATTCTCATTTTGAGTTTTATTAGAATCTGTTGATTTAACAAATTCCTTTTTAATAGGCTTTCTAGGTTCTCTGATTTTTTTTGGAGTATTTTCAATTTTCTCTCCTGGATTTGAAGCTTGAAAATCTAAAATTTTATAAACCAAATCTAATTTTTTTAGTTGGGTGTGTTTAGGAACTCCCATTGATTTTGCTAAGTCTTTTAACTCTGCGAGGCTTTTAGCCTTGAGTTGTGAAATTTCTAACATAGATGTTAATGTAATTATTGTTTTTTTTGTGACAAAAGATAATTGTCTTTATAATTTTAGGAAAATATAATCTTTATTATGTTTTTTTGAAAAGATATATACCATCGAGTAGCTAATGATAGTACGGCACAAATGTATGAAAACTTTTTAACAATCAAACATTTAGTGTTTTTTTTAATAAAAAAACATCAATTTTTGTCCTTATAAACTTACTTCTATTAATTTATTGCGATAAGCAGTAAGCATTTTTGACCGTGATATAAAGCCAAAATATTTTCCGTCTTTTACTACGGGTAAGTTCCATGCACCACTTTCTTTAAATTTTTTCATGACACTATGTCCATCATCGGTATCATAATATAAAACTTCAGGGGCAGCATGCATAAACTGACTGACTGTCATTTTTTTATATAAATTTTTCTTAAACATAATATCTCTTATGTCATCTAGTAGTACAACACCTAAAAATTCATGTTGATTATTTACAACTGGAAAAATATTTCTACTAGACTTTGCAACAGCATTATCAAGCATACTACCCAAAGATTGATGTGGTTTAACACTAATGAAATTAGATTCTATCAGTTTATTAAAATCCATCATCATAATCACATTTTTATCTTTATCATGCGTAAGAAGTTCTCCTTTTTTAGCTAATTCGGATGTATAGATAGAGTGTGGAACAAAATGACTTGTAATAGCAAATGATATTGCAGCAACTAACATAAGTGGGACAAACAACTCGTATCCTCCTGTGATCTCAGCAATTAAAAAAATAGCTGTTAAGGGTGCGTGTAATACTCCTGCCATTAAACCCGTCATACCAATTAAGGTGAAATTAGATTCTGAGATTGAAAAACCTAAACCTAAATGATTCATTATTTTTGCAAATGCATTTCCCATAGCACTACCCATTACCAACGTAGGAATAAAAATTCCTCCAACTCCACCAGCTGCGAAAGTTGTAGTCATTGCAATCGCTTTAAATAGTGTTACACCTATTAAAAGAGCTATAATCATCCAAATGTTTTCTGAATAGTCTTGAACAATAGAATTTTCAAAAATTGCCAATTCATTTCCGTGTAACAAATTATTAATTAAAGCATATCCCTCTCCATAAAGTGGTGGAATAAGATAGAGCATCAGTCCTATAGCTATACCGCCAATCAATAAACGTTTAATAGGATTGTTTATTTTTTTGAAAAAATTTGTAATGAGGAAATATATTTTAGAAAAATAAATTGATGCAATTCCACTTCCGATTCCCAATAATATATAAAAACCAATATGACTTATTTGAAAAGCATCTTTAAGTTCAAAACTAAATAATACATCTGTTCCTCTAAAAAAATAAGAAGTTACCACAGCTGAAACAGAAGCTAATAATAAAGGAATTAATGAAGTGAATGCCATTTCTAAACTAAAAATTTCGATGGCGAATACGATAGCGGCAATAGGTGCCTTAAACATTGCAGCCATCGCTCCTGCTGATGCACAACCTATTAGCAACATTCTGGTTTTTACATCCATATGAAATAGTTGCGCAAGATTAGACCCTAATGCTGCTCCTGTACTAACGGCCGGCCCTTGTAATCCTACAGAACCTCCAAATCCTGCCGTAATTGGTGCTAATAGCAAGGCATAATATATTCTATAGCGCTCAATAATTCCTTTCTTTTTGGAAATTGCATAAAGCGTATGTGGTATTGCGTGCGAAATTGGTTTTTTAAAAAAATATTTTTTTATTAAATACAATAATAATAGTCCTATGATTGGAAAAATAAAATACAAGGCTGTATGATAGTCTTTAATGATACGACCTTCTAATAAATCTTGAATAAAATGGGTAATGTTTTTTAACAGAACCGCACCTAAACCTGCTAAAAAACCTACCAATACACTCAGTATTGAAACAAATTGAGTTTCAGTTATATGTCTGTAACGCCATTTATGTATGCGTTTTAAAACAGATCTAATTTGTTTTGGTAATACTCTATGCATTGACAAAATTATATAATACCGTACAAAATTACATTTTTTTTGAATTTTTTCTAAAAAATGATAAAAATCATACATAACGAAAAGGCAATTTGTGTAACTTTGTGCTCATATTTAAAAATCAAATCTCGACATCCTTATGTCAAAAGATATTCGTATCAAAAAGGGCTTAGAAATTAAGCTGAAAGGTACTGCTGAAAAGACTCTTTTCGATTTACCACGTACAGATATGTACGCTATAAAACCAACTGATTTTCATGGAATTATTCCAAAACTCACTATTAGAGTCGGCGACAAAGTAAAAGCTGGAGATATTCTATTTTATTCCAAAAAGAATGAAAGTATAAAATTTGCCGCAACAGTTAGCGGTGAAATCAATGCTATAACCAGAGGAGCAAAACGTCGAATTTTAGATATCAGCATTAAAGCTGATGCTAAAGACACCTTTAAAGATTTTGGGGAAAAAGATCCAAACAAATTAGATAGAAAAACTATAAAAAAACATTTAATAGAAGCGGGATGTTTCCCCTATTTTAAACAACGTCCTTACGATGTTATTGCCGATCCAAATGATTTGCCGAAAGCAATTTTTATTTCGAGTTTTTCAACAGCTCCTTTAGCGATAGATGAATCTTTTGCTATGAAAGATATGCAAGAAGCTTTTCAAACAGGAGTAAACACTATCACAAAACTAACAAACGGAAAAGTTCATTTATCTGTAGATGGTAGAGAAACAAATTTTTTTGACAAGATAGAAAACGTTGAAATTCACCGTGTCTTTGGAAAACATCCTGCAGGAAATGTCGGCGTCCAAATTGCCAAAATAGATCCAATCAATCAAGGAGAACGAGTTTGGGTAATAAATCCACAAGATGTAGCAATTATTGGTCGATTATTCTTAACTGGACATTATGATACTACTCGTGTTATTGCAATTGCTGGTAGTGAAGTAGAAAACCCTAGGTATTTTAAAACGAAACAAGGGGTTAGAATCGAAAAATTACACAACCAATGTGTTTTCAGTTCGGCTCAAGAAATGCGTATCATCAATGGTGATGTACTTTCTGGAAAATGGGTTCGTAAAAACAATTTCTTAGGCTTTTATAATACTTTAATCTCTGTTATTCCTGAAGGCAATCACTATACATTTTTTGGTTGGATGCCTTTTACACAAAACAAATTATTAAGTATGTCTCGTACTTTCTTTTCTTGGTTAACACCCAATAAAGAATATGATTTGGATACTAATATGAATGGTGAACCACGTGCAATGGTTATGACAAATGAAATGGAAAAAGTTTTCCCAATGGATATATATCCTATGCAATTGTTAAAGGCAACTTTAGTAAGTGATATTGAGAAAATGGAAAAATTGGGTATCTATGAAGTAGCACCAGAGGACTTTGCACTTATTGACTTTGTAAGTTCATCAAAAGTAGAAGCACAAACAATTATCAGAGAAGGATTAGACTTAATGATTAAAGAAGTAGGCTAATGCAATTTTTAAACAATATAATGGAAAAATACCGCCCCCATTTTAAAAAAGGTGGAAAATTTGAAAAGTACGGACCAGCATGGTTTGGAATAGATACTTTTTTATTTACACCAAACCACACTACCAAAAGCGGTGCACATATACGTGATGGAATCGACTTAAAAAGAGTCATGATTATTGTCGTATTTGCTCTAGTGCCAGCTACATTTTTTGGTGTTTGGAATATTGGATTTCAACACTTTTCACAGTTAGGAATAGAGAAAACATTCTTAGAGCTTTTATGGTACGGCACGGTGCGTTTTGTACCCATGGTCATAATATCTTATGGTGTAGGCTTAGGTATTGAGTTTGCATATGCTGTTTTTCGTGGTCATGCGGTAAATGAAGGCTATTTAGTAAGTGGACTATTAATTCCACTTATTATGCCCATTGATCTACCACTATGGATGTTAACTCTATCAGTAATTTTTGCCGTAGTAATTGGTAAAGAAGCTTTTGGAGGTACAGGTATGAATATACTAAATCCTGCCTTAGTTGCAAGAGCATTTGCTTTTTTCTCCTATGCGGGGAGCATGAGTGGTGATAAAGTATGGGTTGCTGATTCAGGAATAACTGATGGTGTTTCAGGCGAAACAATACTAGGAACACTAGCAGCAGGAAAAGAGACAAGCCTAAGTGTCTTTGATATGTTTATGGGATATATGCCAGGTTCAATCGGTGAAACATCTGTTTTAATGATATTAATTGGAGCTGCTTTTTTACTCATTACAGGAATGGCAAGTTGGCGCATAATGCTGGCAACCATAATAGGGGGTGCTTTTACAGGACTCTTATTTAACTTATGGGGATTAAATGTGTTGATGAACTTCCCTTGGTGGCAACATTTAATGGTTGGTGGATTTATATTTGGGGCAATCTTTATGGCAACTGACCCTGTTACAGCTGCGCAAACTATCAAAGGAAAATGGATTTATGGGTTCTTAATTGGGGTCATTGCAATCCTAGTTCGTGTGTTTAACGGTGCTTACCCAGAAGGTATGATGATGGCTATATTATTAATGAATGTATTTGCTCCGACTATAGATCATTATGTATTGGAAGGAAACATTAAACGTAGAGAAAAAAGAAAACTAAAAAATCTAACAATATAATTATGAACACCAATAGTAACACATACACCTTTATTTTTGCCATAATTTTGGTAACAGTAGTGGCTGGTTTATTGGCTTTTACTGCTACAAGTTTAAAACCTTTACAGGATGAAAACGTACGTAATGAAAAGATGCAAAGTATCTTATCAACTATAGGAGTAGAAGAAAACCGTGATAATGCTGGTAATGTTTATGGGAACTATATCAAAAAAGAGCTAGCCCTTAAATCAGATGGAACAGTTGATGAAAACCCAACTGTAAAAGCATTTAACATCAACTTAAAAAACGAAATAAAGAAAGAGCCTTCAGAACAACGCTATCCAATTTATATAGCAGAAATTGATGGAAAAACAACGTATGTTTTACCACTACAAGGCTCTGGTTTATGGGATTCGATTTGGGGATATTTAGCCATTAATGCTGATGAAAATACTATCAATGGGGCTGTATTTGATCATGCTGCAGAAACGCCAGGTTTAGGAGCAGAAATTAGAGAAACATGGTTTGAAGAACAATATATTGGCAAACAGTTTTTAAAAACAACAGGAGATTTTTCAACTAATAGTTACGTATCTGTAAGAACTGTAAAAGGTGGTTCAAAAGCTGACGACAAACATGGTGTAGACGCTATTTCTGGTGGTACAATTACATCTGACAAATTATCAATAATGGTAGAAGAAAGATTACAACGCTATTTACCTTACTTTGAAAAAAACTAAGATTATGTCTGAAGAAAACGAAGCTTTATTCTCAAAAAAGAATATAAAATTATTAACTGATCCACTTAATGATAATAATCCTATTACCGTTCAAGTATTGGGTATTTGTTCTGCATTAGCTATCACGGTTCAGCTTAAACCTGCAATTGTTATGGCTGTAGCCGTAGTATTTGTTTTGGTGTTTAGTAACCTAGCCGTATCCTTATTAAGAAACTTAATTCCTAATCGTATTCGAATTATTGTTCAATTGGTCATTGTGGCTTTTCTAGTAATTATTGTTGACCAAGTACTTAAAGCTTATGCCTTTGATGTAAGCAAACAGTTATCGGTTTTTGTAGGCTTGATTATTACCAACTGTATTATCATGGGACGCCTCGAAGCTTTTGCATTAGGAAATAAACCATGGGCATCAATTTTAGATGGGTTTGGAAACTCCGCAGGTTATGCAGTAATTTTAGTAATTGTAGCTTTCTTTAGAGAGTTATTAGGCTCTGGTAAACTATATGGCTATGAAATATTAGGACACAAAGCTAAAACAATTGCCGAATCAACTGGAGTATATTACTATGGTTATGAAAACAATGGATTTATGTTATTATCTCCAATGGCGTTAATAGTAGTAGGGATAGTTATTTGGGTACAACGTAGTAAAAACAGGACTTTAATTGAGGATTAAATTTCACCACGAAGGCACGATGTCGCTAAGTTTTAAATAATAAGATGTTAAAAGAATAGAATATAATAATTAAAAAAACCCTTTGCGTTTTTGCGTCTTAGTGGTAAAAAAATATGGAATATATTAACTTATTTGTCAAGAGTATTTTTATAGAGAATATGGTATTTGCCTATTTCTTTGGAATGTGCTCTTATTTAGCTGTATCAAAAAAGGTTAGCACAGCCGTTGGACTTGGTGCTGCAGTAATATTTGTAATGCTCATTACGGTACCTGTTAACTATTTATTAGATACGTATATTTTAAAACCAGATGCTTTAACTTGGATAAGTTCAGATTTTGAAGGAATTGATCTTAGTTTTTTAAGTTTCATTATGTTTATTGCAGTTATTGCGTCAATGGTGCAATTAGTTGAAATGTTAATTGAGCGTTTTTCTCCATCCTTATACAGTTCATTAGGTATTTTCTTGCCTTTGATTGCTGTAAACTGTGCGATCTTAGGAGGTTCATTATTTATGCAACAAAAAGATTTTGCCAATGTAGGTGAATCTGCAGTTTATGGGTTAGGCTCTGGAATCGGGTGGTTTTTAGCTATTATAGCAATTGCTGCTATCCGTGAAAAGATAACTTATTCAAATATTCCAGCACCTTTAAGAGGTTTAGGTATTACCTTTATTATTACAGGTTTAATGGCAATTGGTTTTATGAGTTTTTCAGGTATTGAGTTATAAAAAGTTAGAAGTACAGAGTGGTACTTCTTTTCGTATAAAAGAAATAAACATATATAAATGAGTACGATTTTAATCAGTATTATCGTTTTTTTAGCAGTAGTTTTATTGCTAGTTGTAGTGCTTTTAGTAGCAAAGGCAAAATTACTACCCTCTGGTAAAGTGAAAATTACTATCAATGGAGAAAGAGAGCTTGAAGTAGAAAGTGGTTCAACACTTTTGAACACATTAAGCAACAAAAAAATATTTTTACCTTCAGCCTGTGGTGGTGGTGGAACTTGTATTCAATGTGAATGTCATGTACAATCAGGTGGCGGTGAGGCATTACCGACAGAAACTCCCCATTTTACCCGTAAACAATTAGCAGAAGGTATCCGATTGGCTTGTCAGGTTAAGGTTAAAAATGACATGGAAATTTCTATTCCAGAAGAAATATTTGGCATCAAAAAATGGGAAGCCACGGTAGTTTCAAATTATAATGTTTCTTCATTTATCAAAGAATTTATTGTAGAATTACCTGAAGATATGAACTACAAAGCGGGTGGTTATATACAAATTGAAATTCCAAAAACAGAAGTAAAATACGAAGACATTGATATTACTGCACATCCTGTGGAACATCCAGATGACCCACAAAAATTTAAAACAGAATGGGATAAATTTGGATTATGGCCGTTGGTAATGAAAAATAGTGAAAATGTCGAACGTGCCTACTCCATGGCTTCATATCCCGCTGAAGGACGTAATGTAATGCTCAATGTTCGTATTGCTACCCCACCATGGGATCGTAAAACAAACGCTTGGATGAAAGTAAATCCGGGTATTGCTTCTTCTTATATTTTTAATTGTAAACCAGGTGATAAGGTGATTGTATCAGGCCCTTATGGTGAATTCTTTATCAATGAATCTGACTCAGAAATGCTCTATGTAGGTGGAGGTGCCGGTATGGCGCCCATGCGATCGCATCTGTATCACTTATTTAACACCTTAAAAACAGGTCGTAAAGTAACCTATTGGTATGGTGGAAGAAGTAAACGTGAATTATTCTATACCGAACACTTTAGAAAACTAGAAAGAGAATTTTCTAATTTTAAATTTTACTTAGTACTTTCTGAACCTTTAGAAGAAGATAACTGGGTTGCTAAAAAAGACATTGATGATGATGGAGATGGGTTCACTGGATTTGTTCATCAAGCAGTTATCGACCAATATTTAACCAAACATGATGCTCCAGAAGATATTGAATTCTACTTCTGTGGACCTCCATTAATGAATAAAGCTGTAGAAAAAATGTGTGATGACTTTGGTGTCCCACCAGAAAATGTACGATTTGACGACTTTGGTTAAATACACTTTTTAATGTATAAATTTTCTTTGTTTGTATACTTGATTTTATATTAGAAATTCTTATTTATATACACTGTTTAATCTTGGTATAATGGTGTATTGTTAATCTCGTTTTGGCACGTTAATTGACTATTAGTGTTTAGATTTTATAAAAAAACACTAAATTTACATTCTAAATTACACTTCCCTATGCGTAAAATAATATCTTTCTTCTTGTTTTTTTTGTTTGTTGTACAAGTAACCAATGCACAATTAGAAGCTGCAACATATTCCATAAAAAATCTAAAAGTAAACACCGCATATACTGATATGAGCCCTTCGTTATGGGGCAAAAGTAGAATTATTTACACCAGTAGTAAAAGCAGCAAAGGAATTGTTAAAGACCGTGTAAATATTTGGGATGACAATAAGGTTTTCCTTGAAGTGTTTTCGGGGCTTATTGCACAAGACTACGAAATTTCTTATTCTAAAAAAGTAATAATGGATTTCGATTCTGAATTTAATCAATCCAATGTTACATTTTCTAAAGATCTAAATTGTGTGTATTTTACACAAAATAGTAAAAGTAGCAGGAAAGGGTTTGTTAATCTCAAACTGTATAAAGCTTCTGTGTCAAAAACAGGTAAATGGTCAAAAATAAAAGAATTACCCTTCAATAGTAGTAGCTATAGTTGTGCACATCCTACTTTAAATGACGATGGTTCAAAACTCTATTTTTCTTCTAATATGCCAGGAGGATACGGAGATTCTGACATCTATGTAGTAGATATATTAGGTGAAAACAAATATGGAATACCCAAAAATTTAGGTGCTTATATAAACTCACCTTCACGTGACAACTTCCCAGATGTAAATAATGGATTACTTTATTTTTCATCTGATAGACCTAACGGTTTCGGTGGTTTAGACATTTATATGGTTCCCATAGAAAATTTATTTATGGAACCAACAAACACAGGAGCACCCCTGAATAGTAAATACGACGATTTTAGTTTTATTATAAACGGAAAAATGAGAAAAGGTTATTTTACTTCTGATAGACCTCAAGGTAAAGGAGGAGATGACATTTACTCATTTACACAAGAAACGGCTATTAAAAGTTGTTCTCAAACTATTGAAGGTATCGTTAGAGATAAAGTAACAGATTATATTATTAAAGATGCTGTTGTTAATATTTTTAATGATGAAGGTGAATGGTTGAATAGATTTTCTACTGGAGGTGATGGCAAATTCTTTATCAAACTTAATAAATGTGAAAAAAACTATAAACTAGAAGCAACAAAAAAGAACTACAGCAAAGATTTTACTGATATTATTTATACTCCTGATAAAAAAACACATCAAGTAACATTATTTATAACCGAAGATGAAATTGTAGCTGTTGCTCCAAAACCCAAAGAAAAGATTGAATTAACAATTCCTGAAGAATCTCTTTATTTAGATATAAAAACAATTCAGTTTTTACTAAACAAATTTAATGTTCGAAAAAAATCTGCCGAAGAACTAAATAAGGTTATTGATATTATGAAAGAAAATCCAACCTTAGTAGTTGAGTTTGGGGCACATACCGATTCAAGAGGACCTGACGAATGGAACATGGAATTGTCAAAAAGAAGAGCTGATGAAGTAGTAAGATATATCGTAAGTAAAGGTATAGACTATAACAGAATTTATGGTAAAGGCTATGGAGAAACAATGCCGCTTAACCACTGTGTAAATGATGTAGAGTGTACTGATGTTGAATATCTAGTAAATAGAAGAACCGAGTTTTTAATACTTGCAAAATAAAATGAAAAACATTCTTGTTTTCGTATTCTTATTATTCTTTCAACTAGCTTTTTCACAACTAACAGCAGCAGAGTATTCAGTTATTAATATAAAAGCAAATTCAAGATTTTCTGATTTTGGAACATCTTATTTTGGTCCCAATAGAATAATATTTGCATCGAGCAAACTCGATGGTAAGAAATTACGAAATAAGTTTAATAACAACAATGATGATTTCCCAAGATATGACTTGTTTAAAGGTTATCTCAACTTCAATGGGGAAGTAAATTATATTAAAAAATTAGAAAATAATTTTGTAACCAAATATAACGAATCAAATGTATCATTTTCACCAGATTTAAGGTATGTGTATTTTACTCAAAATAATGTTAAAAAAGGAAAATATATTGAGGATAATAAAAATTGGATTAATTTAAAAATATATCGAGCTAGTGTAAAGACAAACGGTCAATGGACAAACATTATTTCTTTGCCTTTTAATGCTGATAATTATTCCTGTGCATTTCCTTCAGTTAGTGAAGACGGTAAAATTCTTTTTTTCACTTCTGATATGCCTGGTGGTTATGGAAATTCTGATATTTATTGGGTAACTATATCAGAAAAAGGAATATATGGAACCCCACAAAACATAGGCCCTCATGTCAATTCTAATGCGAAAGAAAATTTTCCTTATGTAGATGGTAACATTTTATATTTTTCATCTGATAGATCTGAATCAGAAGGTGGACTAGATGTCTATATGGTTGCTATAGATAATCCTGATTCAAAACCAGTAAATCTTGGTGCAACTATAAATAGCCCTTATGATGATTTTTGTTTTATAACCGACAGAAAACAAAAAACTGGCTTCTTTTCATCAAATAGACCAAATGGAAAAGGAAAAGATGATATTTACTTTTTTAAACAAAATACTGAAATTGTTGAATGTAAACAGGTAATTGAGGGTGAAATTAGAGATAAGATAACCGATGATGTAATCCCTGGAGCCATAGTAAGTATGTATTCACATGATAATATTAATTTAACAAACTATCCTGTTAAAAGTGATGGGAAATTTAGGTTTAATTTAGCTTGCCGTGATAATTACAGAATACAAGCTACCAAAATAGGATACAATAAAACATTTAAGCATATTGGTTTTACTCCCAAAATATTTAGTCAAGACATTACTCTGTATTTAGAAAAAAAATCAATTCTTAAACCAATAGCAGAAAAATTATCAAAAATAAAACCTTTTGATAAAGAAATAAAAGAGCCTATAACAAAACAAATTAAGTCTCACCCAGATATTGAGAAAGAAACTACTATTAACAAATATGGGAAGGAAATATTAAACTTAAAGCCAATTTATTTTGAATTAGATCAATATTATATCACTCAAGAATCGCATGAAATTTTAGCAAAAGCCGTTCGTATTATAAACGATAATCCTACTATCATTATTGAATTTGGCTCCCATACAGATTGTCGTGCTAGCGATAGTTACAATTTACATTTATCAATACTTAGAGCAAATGAAGTTGTAAAACATCTTGAATATTTAGGAGTTCCTGAACATAGAATAAAAGGAAGAGGCTTTGGTGAATCTGAATTAGTAAATAAATGTAAAGATGGGGTTAAATGTACAGAAGCAGAACACTTACAAAATCGAAGAACCGAATTCGTTATTATTAAAAAATAGCCTTTTTTTTAATAAAATCCATCTAAAATCTAACTTCTAACTTCTAACTTCTAACATTTATATGTAATTTTGCCAATCATTTGAAAACTCACAGAGAATGAGGCAAAAGTTTACAGAATATAAGCAACTCAACTTAACGAATATAGCAGAGGAGATTGGCAATTTTTGGGCATCAGAAAAAATATTCCAAAAGAGTATTAATTCTCGTAGCAGTGAAAAACCATTTATTTTTTTTGAAGGTCCCCCATCTGCTAATGGTTTACCTGGTATTCATCATGTAATGGGACGTGCGGTCAAAGATATCTTTGCTCGTTACAAAACCTTACAAGGTTTTCAAGTGAAACGTAAAGCAGGTTGGGATACTCACGGACTACCTGTTGAATTGGGAGTTGAAAAAGAATTAGGAATCACCAAAGAAGATATCGGTACAAAAATTAGTATTGATGACTACAATAAAGCTTGTAAGACGTCTGTAATGCGCTACACTGATATATGGAATAATCTTACCGAACGTATTGGTTATTGGGTAGATATGGATGATCCATATCTAACATATAAGCCAAAATATATGGAAACAGTATGGTGGCTATTAAAGCAATTGTACGACAAAGGATTACTATACAAAGGCTACACCATTCAACCTTATTCCCCAAAAGCTGGCACAGGACTCAGTACACACGAGTTAAACCAACCTGGTTGTTATAAAGATGTAACCGACACCACTGTTGTAGCACAATTTAAAATAGAACCTGCATCTCTTAATGATCTTCCTTTCAATTCAATTCCAGATCCAGAAACATTCTTTTTGGCATGGACAACAACACCTTGGACACTTACTTCAAATACGGCATTAACAGTAGGTAAAAAAATTGATTATGTTTTAATTAAAACCTACAATCAATATACTTTCAAACCCACAAACCTTATACTCGCTAAGGCTTTAGTATCAAGTCAATTTAGAAAAAAGTTTTTTAGAGTTGATTCTATAGATGCTGTTGACCAATACAAACAAGATGATAAACAAATACCTTATTATGTTATTGATGAATGTAAGGGTACAGACCTTGTAGAAATAAGATATGAACAATTAATGCCTTATGCCCAACCTTATCAAAATCCCGAAAATGCATTTAGAGTCATTGCTGGAGACTTTGTGACAACAGAAGATGGTACGGGTATTGTACATACAGCACCAACATTTGGGCAAGATGATGCTATGGTCGCTAAAAAAGCCAATCCAGAAGTTCCTCCTTTATTAGTTTTAGATGATAAAGATAACCCTGTACCCTTAGTTGACTTGCAAGGTAAATTCACCAAACATGTTACCCCTTATGCTGGACGTTATGTAAAAAATGAATATTATGAAAACGGTGAAGCACCTGAAAAATCAGTAGATATCGACATTGCAATTCAATTAAAAACTGAAAACAAAGCTTTCCATGTTGAAAAGCATCAACATAACTATCCTCATTGTTGGCGAACAGACAAACCCATTTTATATTATCCAATGGATTCTTGGTTTGTAAAAGTAACTGATAAAAGAGACAGACTTTATGAATTAAATCAACAAATAAATTGGAAACCAAAATCGACAGGAGAAGGACGTTTTGGTAACTGGCTACAAAATGCAAATGATTGGAATTTATCTCGTTCTCGTTTTTGGGGAGTTCCGCTGCCAATATGGCGTACAGTTGAAGGTGATGAAGAAATATTAATTGGGTCAGTTGAAGAATTGATAAACGAAATGCAAAAATCAGTAACTAAAGGTTTTATGGATAAAGCCCTATTTACAGATTTTGTAATAAATGATATGAGTGAAGAGAACTATAATAAAATTGATCTTCATAAAAATATTGTAGATAAAATTATTTTGGTTTCACCTTTAGGAAAACCCATGAAACGTGAAGCAGATTTAATTGATGTTTGGTTTGATTCTGGTGCTATGCCTGTTGCTCAATGGCATTATCCTTTCGAAAATAAAAACCTCATCGAAGAAAAAAATGAAAGAACTGCTGATTTTATCGCCGAGGGCGTCGATCAAACAAGAGGCTGGTTCTATACATTACACGCTATTTCAGGCTTAGTGTTTGACTCAATAGCATACAAAAATGTAGTTTCTAATGGTTTGGTGCTTGATAAATTTGGTAAAAAAATGTCCAAACGATTAGGCAATGCAGTTGATCCGTTTGAAACTTTAGATAAATATGGCCCAGATGCTATTCGTTGGTATATGATTGGAAATGCAAATCCATGGGACAACTTAAAATTTGATATAGAAGGAGTTGATGAAGTTCGTCGCAAATTCTTTGGCACATTATATAATACGTATTCTTTCTTTGCTCTGTATGCTAATTTAGATAACTTCACACATCAAGAAGCAGAAGTGCCCTTAAAAGATAGAGCAGAAATAGATCGCTGGATTCTTTCAGAATTACATACCTTAATAAAGAATACAACCACGAATTATGAAGGTTATGAACCAACCAAAGTTGCTCGTGCTATACAGTATTTTGTTACAGAACATTTGAGTAATTGGTTTGTTAGACTGAGTAGAAGACGTTTTTGGAAAGGAGAATACGGAACTGATAAAATTGCAGCTTACCAAACACTTTATACCTGCTTGTTAACTGTATCAAAATTGGCATCACCTATCGCGCCTTTTTTCATGGATAGACTATTCAAAGATTTAACTCAAGTCAATTCTGATAAAAATACAGAATCCGTACATTTAACAATTTATCCTCTTCATGATGAAAAATTTATTGATAAGGTATTAGAACATAAAATGCAAAAAGCACAATTAATTGCATCTATGACTTTATCACTACGTCAAAGAGAAAAAATAAAAGTACGACAACCCCTACAACGTATTATGATACCAATACATAATGATGCTGAGCGTAAAGAAATAGAAGCTGTTCAAGACTTAATTAAATCAGAAGTTAATGTAAAAGAAATACAGCTATTAGATGATGCCTCTGGAATTTTAGTAAAAAAAATAAAACCAAACTTCAAGGCTTTAGGACCTCGTTTTGGAAAGGAAATGAAAATTATAGCAGCAAGTATATCACAATTAACACAAGAAGATATTGCTGTTTTTGAAAATGATAAAGCATTTACAATTGATATTGCTGATAAACAAATAGAACTTCAAATTGATGACGTAGAAATCACAACCAAAGATATTGATGGTTGGTTGGTAGCAAACCAAGAAGATACAACGGTGGCGCTAGATGTTACGATTTCAGATGAATTGCGGGATGAAGGAATTGCTAGAGAATTAGTAAACAGAATTCAAAATTATCGTAAAAACTCAGGTTTTGAAGTAACAGACAGAATAGCTATCCAATTCACCAAGCTCAAAGAGTTACAAAATACTAACAGTATATCCGTTGAAAATGCTGTAAAAGAAAATGAAGATTATATAAAAACCGAAACATTAGCAAATAATATTATATTTGTGGAAAATTTAGAAAACGGAACAGAAATTGAGTTTGATGAAATACAAATAAAAATGCAAATTTCTAAAGCTTGATCTAATACATC
>JAUVBX010000072.1 GCA_030590985.1 Lutibacter sp.
ATTATATAAAAACCGAAACATTAGCAAATAATATTATATTTGTGGAAAATTTAGAAAACGGAACAGAAATTGAGTTTGATGAAATACAAATAAAAATGCAAATTTCTAAAGCTTGATCTAATACATCAACTTAGAAATGTGTTATTTACAAAGTATTAAAACTAACTTTCGTGTCTAATATTAACAATTAACAATAGCCTCATACTTATACAAATTACTAAAAAGTTTTGAGGGGAATAAGAATATGAAAGAAAACACATTACAATATTCAGAAAAAGATTTAGCTGAATTTAAGGAAATAATTGATGCTAAAATCAAACAAGCTACAAAAGATCTGACTCTTTTGGAAAGTGCTTATAAAAATGACAGTGACAACAGTACTAATGATACGGCTCCAACTTTCAAATCTTTTGATGAAGGTTCTAAAACAATGTCTAAAGAAGCAAATGTTCAATTAGCCATTCGTCAAGAAAAATTTATTCGTGATTTAAACAACGCTTTACTTCGTATAGAAAACAAAACCTATGGAATATGCCGTGTAACTGGTAAATTAATTAATAAAGAACGTTTAAAATTGGTTCCACATGCTACACTTAGTATTGAAGCTAAAAATCGTCAGTCACATACATAAAAAGTATTCACTGCTATTTGATGGAATAACTATTTTAGTTACATTACGGAAACTTGTAGTAGTCATACAATAAACAGAATTTATCAGCTCAATATTTTAATCAAATATTTTAGGATAAAAATCTATAAATACGCGAATATATATATTTGCGTATTCGTGGCATTTTATTAGAAAATTGTACATTTGCAAACGTGTTTAACACAAACTTAGTCTAACATAAATTCACAAGAGATATATGAAAAAAATTCTGATTCTTATTTTTGGACTGCTACTTGGATTTACTTCAAATGCACAATCCTTAAATGTGGTCAAAGGAAAAGTACTTGATATTGATTCTGCTAAGCCTATTTCAGGTGCAAGCATATTGATTCAGAGTACTGAAATCAGCCAAAAAACAAATGCTGATGGAACCTTTACGCTACAAAATGTTCCCAACGGAAACCAAATTGTGGAATTTAAAAAAGTGGGATATGAAACTCAATATTTCCCAATTTCCATAAATGACAATAGCATTGATCTAGGTGATATCATGCTATATATTGACATTAGTCAAACTATAGACAACTCTGTTATCACACTCTCAGAAGATGATTTATCTGATGATGAGGCAGGTGGTGCTGATAATGTTGCTGGTATTTTACAATCATCTAAAGACACCTACCAAAGAGCTGTAGCTTTTAATTTTGGACAAGTATGGTTTAAAGAAAGAGGTTACGATTCAAGCTATGGACAAGTCTCTTTTAATGGCATGCCCATGAACAAAATCTCAAATAATCGCCCACAATGGAGTGATTGGGGTGGGTTAAATGATGTATTACGTAACCAAGAATTTACCAATGGACTTGCCGCTTCAGAAAGTACATTCGGTAATGTTTTGGGTACTACCAATTTTATTACTCGAGCTTCACAATATCGTGAAGGTGGTAAAGCATCTTATGCATTTACTAACTCTAATTATGACGGTCGTGTTATGGCTTCTTATAATACTGGTTTGATGGAAAATGGATGGGCATTAACAGTTCTCGGATCACGTCGTTATGCACAAGAAGGCTATATGGAAGGCAGTTCTTATAATGCTTGGGGTGGTTTTTTAGCTGTAGAAAAAGTACTAAATGATAAGCACAGTCTTAACTTAACAGCATTTTATACACCAAACCGAAGAGGTAAAAACTCTCCCAATACACAAGAAGTTTTTGATTTAGGTGGTTTAGAATATAACGCCTACTGGGGTTATCAAGGTGATGAAAAACGTAACTCACGTATGAAAGAGATAAAAGAACCTACTTTTATGCTTGGACATTATTGGGATGTTAACGATAAAACAACGGTCAATACAAATATTTTATACCAAATGGGGACTATTAGTAACAGTCGTTTAGGTTATACAGGAAGTAATCCAGATCCTACTTATTACCAAAAATTACCAAGTTACAATCTACAATATGCAGGTTCCGAAAATTATGAAAGTGCCCTTTACAATACTCAAAAATTCCTAAATAATGAACCTGAAAGTCAAATATTATGGGATGACTTGTACAGTGCAAACATCACTGCAGGTGATGACGCAATTTACTATCTTTACGAAGATGTCAATGAGGATACGACTTTAGCAATTAATAGTATAATAAACACACAGCTAAATGACAACATTACGCTAAATGGTTCTATTTTATATAAAAAAATTACTTCAGAGAATTATGCAAGCATGATGGATTTATTAGGAGCTTCCTATTTTTCTGATATTGATCGTTATTCTTCAGCGGTTGATGGAGAAAATCAGATTGATTTAAACAATCCCGATCATCAAGTAAAAGTGGATGAAAAATTTAATTACTCTTATTTGATAGATGCCAGTCAAATTGATGCTTTTGTGCAAACTCAATTTTCATATGACACATTTGACTTCTATATCTCAGGTAATTTCGGACAAACAAGTTACCAACGTGATGGTTTGTTTAAAAATGGTAATTTTCCAGATAATTCTTATGGAAAAGGAGAAAAAATTGATTTTCCAACATATGGTATAAAAGGTGGATTAACCTACAAATTAAGTGGTCGTCATTTAATTAACCTTAACGGCGGTTACCTAACCAAAGCACCTAGCTTACGTAATACATTTAACAATTCTCGTGTTAACCAGTCAGTAGTTCCTAACATTACTTCTGAAAAAATAATGTCAGCAGATGCCAGTTATATTTATAGAGCTCCTGGAGTAAAAGCAAGATTAACTGGTTATTATACCACATTTAAAGATTTAAATGAAGTAGCTTTTTATTATGCTCAAGGAATTAATATCGCAGATATTAATGAATTACCTGATGAAATTAATGGAGATGCTTTCTTTCTAAATGCTACGTTAGCTGGTGTAGAAAAAAAGCATTTTGGAGGAGAATTTGGTATAGATGTCCAACTCACACCAACTATTAGTTTACAAGGAGCCGCTGCTATGGGTCAATTTACTTATGACAATAATCCTGATTTTTATATCGGTTCAAGCCAATTTAATGCCACTCAAGTAGGCGGTACAGGCAAAGCATATATTAAAAACTACAAACTATCTGGAACACCTCAGCAAGGCTATTCAGCTGGTTTTTCTTATCGTGACCCAAAATATTGGTGGGTAAGTGCTAATGCTAACTTATTATCAAATAACTATATAAGTATTTCACCTTTCCAAAGAACAGATAATTTTTATACTGATTCCTTTGGAAACCCAATTCCTTTTAATGAAATAACCCAAGAAGAGGTTGATACTATACTTGCACAGGAAAAAATAGATGATATATTCTTAGTGAATCTTGTAGGTGGAAAATCATGGAAGGTAAACGATAAATACTTTGGTTTCTTCGCAAGTATTAATAATCTACTCGGAGAAACGTTTAAAACAGGTGGATTTGAACAGGCTAGAAAAGCAAATTTTGAAGAACTTTCTGAAGATCAAAGTCTCGAGACACCTACATTTGGTAACAAATATTGGTATGGTAGAAGCACTTCTTACTATTTAAACTTTTATGTACGATTCTAAAAAGCAAACACAACAATGAAAAATCTAATAAATAATATAAAAATGAGAAATAAAACTATATACAGACTTTTGGCTGTACTTGTTTTGGTAGTTACACTCAACTCTTGTGTAAAAGATACTGATTATGACACACCACAAATTACTTGTGATTTTAAAGAAGCTGATCTTGAAGGTACAGATATTCTAATTAATACAATTATTAACAATTGGATTGTAGCTAATGACCTTAATGAAGATGGAGTTGTAGATGTTTATGATGGTGATACAGAAATTCCTACAGAATTTGAAGCAGAAAATACTAATTATATTTCTGGTTATGTAGTTTCTGACGATAGAACTGGTAATTTCTACAAAGAACTTTATATTCAAGATTCCCCAACTAATCCTACAATATCTATTAAAGTAGGAGTTAATGTATCTAGTTTGTTTACTAAATATGATATAGGTCGTAAGGTCTATATTTATCTACATGGATTAGCCCTAAATAGGAGTCACGGAGAAATGTTTTTAGGACAAATAATCAACAATCAAGTTGATGAAATGAATGAAAATGTTGCAAATACAAATATTTTTAGAAACTGTGAAGCTGTTGAAGTAACGCCAAAAATTATTGATTCACCATCGAGTGTCAATAATGAATCCCTAGGAATGTTTGTGCAATTTGACAATATGCAATTTGATCTAGGTTCATTAGAATTATCTTTTGTTAACCCACAAGATGATTATGACACACATATTCCTATGACTAATTGTATGGATAATAGCACAATTATACTTGAAACTAGTGCTTATTGTAATTTTAAAAATGAGATTGTTCCACAAGGAAGTGGTACTGTAAAAGGAATATTAACCAGAGATTATGGTGATGATTTTTATGTGCTACGTGTAAATTCTGTTAATGATTTTTCTTTTGATGGTGAACGTTGTGGGGCAACTATGTTAGATTGTAACAATCCAAATGTTGGAGGTTCAAATGTTGTTTTTGATGATGATTTTGAAAGCTATGCGGTCAACCAAACTAATTTACCTGGCTGGGTAAATACAAATGTTAATGGTGGAAGTGAATTATATGAAATAAATAGCTACGATAATAATAAATACATACAATGTTCTGCTTATAACAGTGGAGAAACTCCTTTAGAAGTTTGGTTAATAACTCCTCCGATAAACCTAGATGGCTCAACTGATGAAGAATTAACTTTCAAAACAAAAACAGGTTATAATAATGGAGCTGCTTTGAGTGTATTTGTATCAACTGATTTTACTGGAGATATATCTTCTGCTACTTGGTTAATGGTAGATGCCGAAATCGCAGATGGACCAGCTGGTAGTTACGAAACTAGCTTTACAGATTCTGGTTCTATAGATATTTCTTGTCTAAATGGAGATGTTTATGTCGCCTTTAAATACTTAGGTGGTGATGGTGGTATAACTACAACATTCCAAGTTGATGATGTAAAAGTTACAGGAAACTAGTTTACTTAAACAATATTTATTCAAACCACCGATAAATCAAATTATCGGTGGTTTTTTTATTTATCTTTGTTGTATTGCTAACAAAACCTATCTGGTTATACCAAAATCTTATGAAAAAACTATTCATCCTTACTTTAATTAGTCTCAGTTTCTTTTCTTGTAAAGACAAAACTGCTAACGACAATGATAATCTTTTTAGATTTAAAGAATACATTTTCCAAACTACTTCTGGGCTAGTGTCCGTTCAAGACCCCATTCAAATAAGCTTTGCAAAAGATGTTTCTAAATATGAGGCAAATACTGAGCTAAAGGAGGCTATTATTAGTATTTCACCTAAAATTAAAGGGAAATATATCCTTAAAGATAATCGTCATATTGAAATTATTCCCGATACCAATTTAAAACCCAACACCGAATATACTGTTACTATAGCACTCAACAAGCTTTTTTCAAAACTTCCAAAGGAATTTAAAAAATATCAATTCCAATTTAAAACTATCGAACCCAATTTTACAATTAATACAAAAAATTTACAATCTTATTCAAGTAAATGGCAATATTTAGAGGGTTCTTTACATACTGCAGATGTAATGAGTATAAAAGACTGTAAAAGTATCATTAAAGCAACACAAAATGAAAATAATCTAAACGTCAAATGGCAAGAAATTACTTCTAGAGAGTTTGAATATACGATTGATAGTATTCAACGAAAAGTTGATGACTCAGAAGTAGAAGTATCATGGAATGGTAAGGATGCAGGTATCAAAGACAATAAAGGCAAAAACACATTTCTAATTCCTGGGCAAAATAATTTTGTAGTGTTGCGAGTAAATGTGATACAAACTCCTGAACAATATTTAGAAATAAATTTTTCTGATCCTATTAAAAAACGGCAAAATTTTAGCGGTTTAGTAAGCCTTGAGAGAGGAGGTAAACTTAAATATACCGTAGATGGTAACGTGCTAAAAGTATATCCTAGTAAGCGTTTAACTGGAACAATTAAAACAGAAATTTTTACAGGTATTAAAAGTACACAAGGTTATAAATTAAAAAAAGAGTATTCTGAAATGGTTGCTTTTGAACAGTTAAAACCAGCAGTTCGTATACTAAATAAAGGAGTTATTCTACCTAATTCTAGCAATTTGGCATTTAATTTTGAAGCGGTTAATCTTAAATCTGTCACCGTGCGTATTGTAAAAATATTTGAAGATAATATTCTTCAATTTTTACAAAATAATCAATTAAACTCAAACAACAATCATGTTATACGTCAAGTGGGAAGGTTGATTGCTAAAAAGAAAATCACGCTTCTCAATTCTGAAAACCAACAAGGTGTTGGAGCTGAAAAATGGAAAGCTTATACGGTAGATTTAGCAGAATTGATCAAAACTGACCCAGGGGCTATATATAGAGTTGAATTAAGTTTTTCAATCAAAGATGCTGTTTATATTTGTGATGGAAATAAAATCAATGAAAATAACTATGAGTATGATGAAGAATCTTATTATGACGATGAATATTATTATGATGATTACAACCAACACACAACACAAGCCTCAGACGATGAAGAGGAACGTGAAGAGCAATACTGGGATAATTTAATATATAGTTATAAAAGATATGCCTATAATTGGCGTGAACGAGATAATCCTTGTCACCCTGCATACTACAATGAAGACCGTATTGTAGCAACCAATATACTAGCCTCTAACTTGGGAGTTATTGTAAAAAAGGGGACGAATCAAAATTACTTTTTTGTTGTTACTGATATTCTTAATACAAAACCAATTTCTGGTGCGATCATAAAACTTTTCAACTATCAACAACAAGAAATTGCCAGTTTTAAAACGGATAGTGAGGGAATGAGCCGATACGAAACTGACAACAATGCACAATTTGCAATTATTTCTAAAGGTCCTAATAAAACATACTTAAAATTAGATGATGGAAATTCGCTATCATTAAGTAAATTCAATATTTCAGGTAAAAAACTTCAAAAAGGATTAAAAGGATATCTTTATGGAGAACGTGGTGTTTGGCGACCTGGTGATAGTTTACATTTAACATTCGTACTAAATGATAAAGCCAATCCCATTCCAAAAGGACATCCTATTCGTTTTGAATTACGAGATGCACGTGGTCAATTAGTCAATAAGCAACTGAGTACTCACCATACTGAAGCCTTTCATAAATTTACTGTTCCTACCGATGCTGATGCTCCAACAGGTACATGGAACGCTAGTGTCAGCGTAGGAGGTGCAAAATTTCACAAAGCCCTAAAAATTGCTACTATTAAACCAAATCGCTTAAAAATAAATATTGACTTTGGCGAAGAGGAAGTAATTCAAGCATCTAAAGGTATTAATGGTGAATTATCTGTTAATTGGTTACATGGTGCACCGGCAAAAAATATAAAAGCCGAAGTGCAAATGAAACTATCTAGTATTGCTACCAGTTTTAAAAACTATCCTAAATATCTTTTTCAAGATCCAACACGAATTTTTGACAGCGAAGAAATTAGCATTTTTGATGGGAAAGTAAATAGCGAAGGAAAAGTCAACATCAATAAAATATTTCCGAGTACAAAATCAGCTCCAGGTATGTTGAAAGCAAGTTTTTTTACACGTGCTTTTGAAAATGGTGGTGATTTCTCAATGGATGTATTTAGTAAAAAGGTATCACCTTATACCTCTTATGTCGGTATTCAATCTCCCGAATCTCGTGCTTACGGCTCCTATTTTACTGATGACAATACTACTTTTGATATTGTTACAGTAAATGAAAAAGGAAAACCTATACAACAAAATGGTCTTCAACTAAAAGTTTATAAAATTAATTGGCGTTGGTGGTGGAGTTCGTCTTACGATGATTTAGCAAGTTATGTAAGCAGTAAATTTCATGAAAAGGTTTACGACAAAACAATTAATACAAACGCACAAGGTAAAGCTGAATTTACCTTAAATATTCCTGAAAATAAAGGAGGACGTTATCTAATTAGAATTTATAATCCAAAAAGTGGTCATGCAACTGGTCGGACTACCTATTTTTATAGAAACTGGTGGCGTAGTCCCGAAGGAAGCGATAGCCAGTCTGCCAATATGCTACTTTTTTCGACAGATAAAGAAAAGTATAATGTAGGCGAAACAGCTCATTTAACCTTCCCCTCAGGGGCAACAGGTAGAGCTTTGGTTAGCATGGAAAATGGTAGTGAAGTTATAGAACAACGTTGGGTAAAAACACAAAAAGGAGAAACTGAGGTTTCAATTCCAATAACCGCTAGTATGGCGCCTAATGTTTTTATAAATATATCTTTACTACAACCACATGCTTCTACAGCTAATGATTTACCATTACGTTTATATGGTGTAGTTCCAATTTTAGTTGA
>JAUVBX010000076.1 GCA_030590985.1 Lutibacter sp.
ACCCTAGACCCAACTGATAATAAAACATTTTGGTATACTGGAGAATACGTTAAAAGTAATAATAATTGGAGCACAAGAGTTGCTTCATTTAGAATTGCTCCAAATTTTGCTGATGATCTTGGTACTGTAAGTATTGATTCACCTGTTACGGGAACCTTAACAAATTCTGAAATAATTACAGTTACAATTTTTAATTATGGTGAAGTTGTTCAATCAAATTTTGACGTATCTTACCAAATTGATGGAGGAGATTTTGTCACAGAAAATTTTACAGGAACAATCTCTTCATCTGAATCTGCTCAATTTTCTTTTAACACAACTGCTGACCTTTCTACAGAAGGCCATAATTATTCTATAACTGTAAAAACATCACTTCCTAATGATGAAGATATTACTAATGATAGTGTAACTAAAGAGGTTACACATATAGCTCATAACGATATAGGTGTTACAGCTTTTATCTCTCCTATTTCAGGAAATAATATGGGTATGGAAACTATTACGGTTACTGTTGAAAATTTTGGAATGGATGAGCAATCTAATTTTGATATATCTTATACCTTACACAATGAGTCATCAATAACTGAACAAGTTACTGGACCATTATCTGGTGGTACAAGTTTAGATTATTCTTTTGGAATTCAAGGAGATTTTTCTGCATATCAAGGCTTTAATCTATCAGCAACAACTGATTTAGTAGATGATGTTAATGAATCAAATAATGAATTAAGTATCCTAATAGAAAACTCAGCTTGTTATGAAAAATCTATCAATACCAACCATCCCATTGGCCCTGATACAGGTTATATTGTAAATTCTTTAATCAATATTACTCAAGATCATATCATTAATGATGTTAACGTAGAAATAAACATTAATCACGATCGCGTTAGTGACTTAGATATTTTCTTAATTGGACCTGATGGGACTCGAGTAGAATTGACTACAGATAATGGTGGTAATGGTCATGATTATATCGACACATTATTTGATGATGATGCATCAAACCCGATTACGGAAGGTTCTGTACCTTTTACGGGTAGTTTTCAACCAGAGGGTAGTCTAGCTGACTTTAACGGACTTTATGGTCTAGGTACTTGGACCTTAGAAATCATTGATGACACAGATCTTTACGGAGGTACTCTAAATTCTTGGGGGCTAAATATCTGTGGTACAACTTCTGCTGGTATTTATGATGATATTATAGATGCAAGTGATATGGTTATTAAGAACTTTGGAAATAATCACTTTGAAGTTTCCTTAAGTAGTGAAATATATACAAATAAACTATATATCAAGGTATATAACATATTCGGACAAGAAGTGCTAAACAAACCACTATTAAAACAAAATGGCTCCTATACCTATCCGCTAGATATGGATCGAGCAGCTTCTGGTATATATATTATAAGAATGGGGGATGAGAGTTTTGGAAAAGTGAAACGTATTATTGTAGAATAATTAATTACTTTTTAAATAGCATTATAATAATCATTATTGTTATTTAATAAAAAGCCGACACATGTATTAAATATTTCGTTTCGGCTTTTTATTTGTTAAATGCCAAAACTGCTTTATTAGTTTTATATTTGTGTTATTCTAAAATAATTAAAACAATATGACCTCGCCTAAAGTTTGGAAACCTTCTAAAAAATCTATAAAACAAACCAATATATTCCAAAACATGAAAGCACTTGGCTTTGATGTTTATACTAATTTTTGGAGATGGTCTGTAGATAATAAAGAAGCTTTTTGGAAAAGAACAATTCAAAATTTAGATATCCCTTTCCATAAAAACCCTACCCAAATTCTAAATCTCTCTAAAGGTGTTACTCAAGCTGAATGGTTGTTTGGTGCAAAAATGAATATTGCTGATGCTTGTTTTCAAGCTAATCCAAAAACTACCGCAATCGTATACCAAAAAGAAGGAGGTGCTATTCAAGAAATTAGTTATTTGGATTTAGAAAACTTGGTGAATCGCATTGCCAATTCTATAAAAAAACAAAGTTTACAAAAAGGAGATGTTATCGCTATTGATATGCCGATGACTTTAGAGGCTGTAGCTATTTATTTAGCAGGAATTAAGGCGGGAACTCCAGTAGCGACCATCGCTGATAGTTTTACAGCTAACGAAATAGCCGTTCGCTTGCAAATTACTAAACCTAAATTAGTATTCACACAAGATGTTCAGTTACGTGCTGGTAAAACTTTGCCGCTGTATGAAAAACTAGTCCAAGCAAATGCACCCAAAACAATTGTAATTCCGGTGGCTGATAAAGCAATAACTTTACGTAAAACAGATATTTTTTGGAAAGATTTTTTAGTCGATAATACAGCGTTCGAATCGGTTTCTTGTGATCCAGATGACACAATGACCATACTTTTCTCATCGGGAACAACAGGTGAACCCAAAGCCATTCCCTGGACACACACTACACCTATTAAAAGTGCGTCAGATGGCTATTATCATCAAGATATTCATCCAGGAGATGTTGTAGCTTGGCCTACCAATTTAGGTTGGATGATGGGACCTTGGTTGGTCTTTGCTTCTTTGATTAATAAGGCAACAATGGCATTATATTATGGTGCGCCCATAGGTGCCGAATTTGGGAAATTTGTACAATATGCTAAAGTCAACATGTTGGGCTTAGTGCCAAGTATTGTCAAACATTGGAAAAACACCCAATGTATGGAATCCTTAGATTGGAGCGCGATAAAATGTTTTAGTTCAACAGGCGAAGTGTCTAATCCAATAGACTATACTTATTTAATGGGATTAGCGAATTATAAACCGATTATCGAATATTGTGGTGGTACAGAAATAGGAGGTGGTTATGTAACCAGTACTTTAGTTCAGACTAACATTCCAAGTACTTTTTCTACCCAAGCTTTAGGAGGTGAATTTCTTTTATTAGATGAAAATCATAAAGAAAATATAAAAGGTGAAGTTTTTATCATTCCACATAGTATGGGTTTATCCAATCAGTTGTTAAATAGAGAACACCATAAAGTTTATTATGAAGGAACTCCGTTATACAACAACGAACCTTTACGCCGTCATGGAGATCAAATGCAGCTATTAGATAATGGGTTCTATAAGGCTCAAGGTCGTGTAGATGATGCTATGAATTTGGGAGGTATCAAAGTGAGTGGATTACAAATAGAAGCTGTAGTCAACACTTTAGATTTTGTTCAAGAATCAGCTGCAATCGCTGTGCCACCAACTGAAGGAGGTCCTGATCAATTGATAATATATTATGTTGAGGTAAAAAAAACAGATAAATCTATTGCTTTAAAAGAAATACAGCAACTAATTAAATATCAGATAAATCCGTTATTTAAAGCTAGTGATTTGGTAGTGGTTTCTAAACTTCCAAGAACGGCTTCAGGTAAAGTGATGCGTAGGAGTTTACGAAAAGATTATATCTCATTGTAGATTAATAACACCATGACTCAAAGTCACGGTATTACTTTAATCTTAGTAGAATACACATCCTATAACTAACTGTTCGAACTCAGTCATTTGTCAGTTCGAGCCTCTCAATACTTCGAGATAAACTAAAGTCGAGAACGAGTTTATCTTTGCTGTATTATAATACAAGGTCTTGACTGCGCTCGACCATACATACATGCTTCTTGAAAATTTTTTATAAAAAATACTTTTAAGAAATATTTACCTATTCTTTCTCCTGTTTTTAGTAGGTTTGTAGTCTAAATATTTCACCTTTTATAAGGGTTTTTATGCCAGAAAAGAATCTAAATACAACACACCAATCCGATACGGTAGTCATTATACCAACTTACAACGAAAAAGAAAATATCGAAGCGATTATCAAAGCCGTATTTACTTTAGAAAAAGATTTTGCTATTTTAGTTGTTGATGATAATTCTCCTGACGGAACGGCAACTATTGTAAATCAATTGCAATCAAATTTTCCAAACCGACTTTTTATAGAAAACAGAAAAGAAAAACAAGGTTTAGGTGTTGCATATATTCACGGATTTAAGTGGGCTTTAAAAGCAGGTTTTGAATACATTATTGAGATGGATGCCGATTTCTCGCATGATCCTAATGATTTGCCACACCTATATAATGCTTGTAAAAATGAAGGTGCAGATGTTTCAGTAGGTTCACGTTATGTAGATGGTATCAATGTGGTGCATTGGGATATCAAACGAATTCTACTATCTTATTTTGCTTCAAAGTATGTCCGACTTATTACCCGAATCCCTGTAAAAGATACCACGGCTGGATTTGTATGTTATTCTCGAAAAGTCCTAGAAACCATAGATTTAGACAAAATAAATTTTGTGGGATATGCTTTTCAAATTGAGATGAAATTTAAAGCATGGAAACACGGTTTTACCATTAAAGAAGTTTCAGTTATCTTTACCGATAGAATTCGTGGGAAATCTAAAATGAATGGTTCTATTATTAGCGAAGCTGTTTTTGGTGTTATTCGGATGGCTGTAGAGGGTTTACCTAAAAAAAAATGAAAAAATGAAAAAATTGCTGATTAAACATGCCAAGATTGTAAATGAGGGCAGTATACTTGAAAGAGATATACTAATCGAAGGTCAATACATTAAAGAAATAGCTGAAAAAATAAGTCCTAAAACACCTGATACTAATGTTTTAGATGCAGAAGGAAAGTACTTGTTTCCAGGAATGATTGATGATCAGGTGCACTTTAGAGAACCTGGTTTAACCCATAAAGCTGATATCGCTTCAGAAAGTCGTGCTGCGGTTGCTGGTGGAATCACTTCGTTTATTGAAATGCCCAATACAGTTCCACAAGCTACGACTCAAAAGGAATTAGAGAAAAAATTCACTATTGCTTCTAAAAATTCCTACGCCAATTATTCTTTTATGTTTGGTGGTACAAATGATAACCTAGAGGAATTATTGAAAACAGATCCTAAAAAAGTTGCCGCAATAAAACTGTTTTTAGGTTCTTCTACTGGAAATATGCTAGTGGATAATGAAGAAGTCTTAGAAAAGATATTTTCATCTACCGATATGCTAATTGCGGTACATTGTGAGGATGAAACAACAATTCAAAATAACTTAAAAAAGTATATTGAGACCTTTGGTGAAGATATTCCTGTTGCCTTGCATCCACAAATTCGTAATGCAGAAGCTTGTTATATTTCCTCATCAAAAGCGATTGCTTTAGCCAAAAAAACAGGAGCAAGGTTACATGTTTTTCACTTATCGTCAGCACCAGAGATGGATTTGTTTCGTAATGACATCCCATTGGCAGAAAAAAAGATAACGGCTGAAGTTTGTGTGCATCATTTATGGTTTAACGATAGCCATTATGACGAAAAAGGTACTTTGATGAAATGGAATCCTGCAATAAAATCAGAAAAACATCAAAAAGCGCTTTGGAAAGCTTTATTAGACGATCGTATTGATGTGATTGCTACCGATCATGCGCCACATACTTTAGAAGAAAAACGTCAAGTTTACACAAAAGCACCGAGCGGTGCGCCGATGGTACAACATGCTTTACCAGCATTAATCGAATTCTATAAAAAAGACAAGATACCTTTAGAGAAAATCGTTGAAAAAACAGCACATAATCCTGCAATTCTTTTTCAAATTAATAAAAGAGGCTTTATTCGTGAAGGCTATTATGCCGATTTGGTTTTGATAGATCTTTCGAAACCTTGGACGGTTAATAAAGACAATATTCTATATAAATGTGGATGGTCTCCATTGGAAGGAACCACTTTTACATCACGTATCACACATACCTTTGTAAATGGAAATTTAATGTATAAAAACGGTACGTTTAACGATACGATAAAAGGACAACGATTAGAATTTAATCGATGATTAGTTGGCAATCTATAGTCCATAGTTTACAGCTCTCAGTTGGCAATCAGTAGACTAAGAACTAAATATCGAATACTAATATATTTGTAATATGAACTTTTTAATAAGAAATACTATAATTATACTACTGACAAGTGTGTTTGTTTTTGCTTGCACCAGCAACACCATCTACAAAAAACCAGCTGATTTAATCCCCAAAAAACAAATGGTTAATCTGTTAACCGATATGTATTTAGCAAACGCAGCAACCAATGTCAAAACAAAAAAATTAGAGCGCAACTTAGATTACATGCCTTTGGTCTATGAAAAGTATGGTATTGATAGTCTTCGTTTTCAAACAAGTAATGTGTATTATATGTCACGTATAGACGATTATGAAGCTATTTATAAAAAAGTAGAAGCTCGTTTACAATACATGTTAGATACCACACATGCTGCTAAAAAATTAAAAGATAGTTTATACTTGTCTAAAAAGAAAGAACTAAGTATTGAAAAAAAGGATTTCCCAAAGAATAAAATACCTTTAACAGAAAAGAAGCCCAAACAATTAGATTTAGAACAGGAATAGGTTGGTATACAAAGTTTAATTAATTATTATCCCTTAAAAACCTTCTTCCACTCCTCAAAAGACTCTTTTGTAAGCTCTCAAACTCAAAGCCCAAATCTTTTTGAATCTTTTCAGCTGAATAGCTATAAACTTGTTGTGCAGCTTGGGATGAATGTTTGGTAATCATAGGTTGTTTTCCTGTAAAAAAAGCATGTAGTCCTGCTAATCGCCAAGCGATAGCTGCCATAAAAGGAGTCACTTTTTTTGTAGGTGGTTTTGTACCTAAAACTTTAGCTGTTTCATTCATAACATATTGAAAAGTGGCATTTTCAGCAACTAGAATATAGTTTTGGTTTATAATGTCACTTTCCATCAATTGCATCATAACTTTTACCACATCTTGTACGCCTACAAAAGCAGTTTTTCCTGTGGTATAATATTTAAAACTATGGGCAGCATTAGTAAAAAAACGACCTGTGTTGTGTGCCCAAAAACCAGCGCCAAGTATCACACCAGGATTAACAATAACAACAGGCAAGCCTTCTTGAGATCCACGCCAAACTTCCATTTCACCTCCATATTTAGAAATGGCATAATCGTAGTTGTTGTTTTCAGGATTCCACTCATTAGATTCATCAATCATCCCTTTTCCTTCATTTTTATCTAGTGTGGCAATCGAAC
>JAUVBX010000061.1 GCA_030590985.1 Lutibacter sp.
AAATGAGGTTGAAAAAAGGGCTGTTAAAATTGTTAATACAAATAAGAACCCAAGTGTGATAGTATCTCTACGTTTCATATTTAAAATATTAAGTATAACATTGGGAATAATAATAGCCAAATTAAATCGCACATATGCCAAAAAGCAGCTCCTGCTTCAGCATCTTCAATATTGATATTTTCTTTTTTCTTTTTAATACTAAAATACATTGAGATTAGAATAATCAAACCCACTAAAACATGTATTACGTGAAAACCAGTTAATAACCAGTAAAAGTTAAAGAATGTATCATGCCCTAAAGTTAGACCATGAGAGATTTTATCTTGATACTCTAAGGCTTTAAGTATAAGAAATAAAAAACCACCTAACATGGTTAGTTTTAGATAAAAAGATGATTTCTTGAAATTGGCTTTTTTTAATTGATGCATACTGGTTGCCATAAAAAAGCCACTTGTCAATAAAAATAATGTGTTAATTGCCCCATAGGTTGTATTTAACATCATGCGTGATTCATGATATGCTTCTGGATTCTCTCTGCTGTATACAGCTAGAGCAATTAATGCTGCACTGAAGGTAATAAGTTCTAAGAAAATTAGAATCCATATTAAAATACCACCAGGTGGGTAGTACACATTTTTATAATCGATAGTTGTATTTTCCATTTGTGTTTAATTGTTCTATAAGGAAATCTATGTATACTAGATTAGTGCTCGCAAATTTATATCAAATATTAGAAAAAATTTGTAACTAAAATAACATTAAAAGAGTTATTCTATGAGTTGCTCAAAAGTAATAATCATGATTTGTGCTTTATCTTATCGTATAGTTTGGCAAGAGATTGTAATAATTCTACTGGGGTAGTCAATATTTCATAATGATCTGCACCAAACATCTGTGGCAAATAGTATTTTGCTTGAGCTTCAATAGCAACGGCATAGGTATTTATATGTCGTTGGTTTAGTTCTCTTAAAGCTTGTTTAATGTCATTTATCCCATATTTTCCTTCGTATCTATCATAATCATTTGGTTTTCCGTCTGATAAGAGTATTACCCATTTATTCTTACTTTCCCGCAAGTCTAAGAGTGCTCCAGAATGTCGTAGTGCGGGTCCTATTCTGGTATAACCCATAGGTTGAGGCAATCCAATTTTATATTTTGCGGTATCCCAATTTTCATCAAATTCTTTTAATGTGAGGTAACTTGTATGATTTCTAGTTTTAGAATAGAAACAGTTGATAGAAAAATCAACATTAAATTCGTTTAGTATTTCACCAAATAAAATGGACACTTGTTTTTCGACATCAATTACTCTGTTTCCAGCGGCATATGAGTCGCTTGATAGGCTTATATCTAATAGAAATAAAATAGATAGTTCTTTATCTTTTTTGCGTTTTGACAAATATATGTTTTCAGATGGAGTATGTCCTGAATGAATATCAACATATAAATCAGTTAGTGCATCAAGATCAAATTCATCACCTTGTGTTTGACGTCGTTGTATACGATATCTATTGTTAACTGTTGTTAACATTTTTCTTAAACCCATGAGAGTTGAGGCATTTTCTCTTATAGTTTTTCTGTAATAATCAGGGTTATTTTTAATTTGAGTTTTTGGATAAACTTTACAATAATTTGGTTTATAAGCTGCTTTTGAGTAATTCCATTCATCATATTTAATATGGTAACCTTTGCTGTCAGATTCCGCACTTTCTGCGATAGTTGTATTTTCTATAAAGTCTGCTTGATAGACAGAATGAACGGGATCATCTACACGGACTGTGTGTTTCATTTGCATTTCATCTAAAGCATCTTGATGCTCATCCAGTTCGTCTGAACCATCAAAATCTCGCCAAGTACCTCCGCCAAACTCTTCGGCTGTTTCAATTTTTTCAAAATAATTATGGATAACATGATCTTCTTGTTGTTTCTTATCTACTGTAAGACTATCAAGTTCTTCAACGGGTTTGGCTTTTAGGATTGTTTCAATTTTTTCTTTTTTTTGAGCCAGTTTAACTTTATCAGTAAAGTTTTGTAATTGTTTTTTTTCTTCAATAATTGGATTGTCGACCATCCATTTACCATAGAGCCAGCTAGTATCTAATATTTTTTGGTTTATTTCTAATAGGTTAAGGAAGTAATTGTGTTTTCCTTTTGCCCAATTAAACTCATTTTCTACAATTTCTATTATTTTGGGAGCCGATTTTAATGCTTTGTTTTGAGCATTTTCTAGCTCGATATGTATAGATTTTTCTGTAAAATTTAAATCTTGGTTTTTTTGTATGGACAGAAACAACACTCTAAATAGATAAAAGTCTTCGTTGTCTTTTAAATTAGGGAATAATGAAAAATGTTGAGGTAAGAAAAAGTTGTTATTTTTGAATCCACCTTCACGTTCAGCTGGATAAATAGCAATAGCTTCGCCAGTAATTGCCCTTGCTATAATTGAAAGGCGAGGTTTAAGAACTTCTAAATCTGCCGTTCTTTCTACAATATCTTTTCGATTTAGCTTACGTTTTCTAAAATAGTTAGAAAATAGACCATATATTTTTTCGTCTAGTGACACTTTTTTTGTTTAAAAAGTTATAAAGTTAAAACTTCGGTCATCTGTCATCCAACATTATTATATCATCAAATCAGTTAAGTCTTTTAGTGCTGCTACAATTTCAAGATCATCACTTAATGGTTCTACAATTGCAACTGCAACGGAAAGACGTTTTGGTAGACCTGTATGAATAAGTTTAGCAGCATCGATTAATAATCGTGTTGAAACTGTTTCAGTAAGTCCGAGTTCTGTTAGATTTCTAATCTTTGTGGCAATATTTACCAGTTTTTTTGCTATGGGTTCATCAATTTGTGTTTCGTTAATTAGAATTTCTTTTTCAATTTTTTCTGAAGGATAATTGAATGCTAATGCTACAAATCGTTGTTTTGTAGAGGGTTTTAATTCTTTGAACCCTTTTTGATAACCTGGATTAAATGAAGCAAGCATCATGAAATTTTCGTGAGCTTTGTAGGTTTCACCTAATTTGTCAACATATAATTCTCTACGGTGGTCTGTCAATGAATGAATTGCAACAATTACGTCTGGACGAGCCTCTGCAATTTCATCTAGATATATAATAGAACCTTCTTTGACAGCTTTAGTTAGTGGACCATCAAGCCAAATAGTTTCAGACCCTTTGATGATATAGCGTCCTATTAAATCAGTAGCAGAGGTTTCTTCATGACAACTAACAGTAATCATATCTGTTTTTAATTGGTGTGCCATATACTCGACGAATCTGGTCTTTCCTGTACCTGTAGGCCCTTTTAATAATAAGGGTAATTTGTTTTTATAGCTATGTTCAAAAACATCTATTTCTTTACCTATTTGATGATAGTATGGTTTATTGCTCATTGTTTGTTTTTAGAAATCAACAATTTTTTAAGAAAAATTTATTTAAATCTGATAGTTTGTAAAACTACAAAAAAAGCTAGAGTTAATCATTTATAAAATATTAACTCTAGCTTATTAAACTGACAGGAAAACTTATTTTACAGAATGCGAAAATAAATTTGGTTTAAAGGTAAACATAATCCAGCCCCAGCTATTATCTTCATTTTTATCACCACCTTTTAAAACTTGCATTGTATCTGTTGCTAACATTTTAGAATAGCCTGTACTTAATGTTATATCGTTAGCAATTTTATACCCCAGAATTAAATCTATCTCATTTCCTAAATTTGCTTCCATTTTTTCAGTACCATTATAAACACCCGCTGCTGTAGAAAAGAAATGAGGAATTAGTTTGGCGAAAAAATTATCTTTATTATAAGAAATTGTTGCACTAATATCGGTTAAACCGACATTGTTTGAATGATTTCCAACATAAAAATAATCCATCCATCCATTGAACTTATGGTTTGTGCCAAATAGTGGTGAAAAAGATTTAATGTCTGAATCTAAATCATCTTGATCTTTCCCAGACAAGAATTCATACCCTAAGCCTAGAGAAAAATTATCCGTTATTTTATACCCTAAGTTAGCAGTATAATAGAGAGCACTTACCTTAGTATCTAGAGTTTTACCACTTTGGAAATATGTTGCAACATTAGCATTTAAATTCCCAAATTTATATGTAACTCTTGGACCTATAGTTTGCATATAGTCAATAGTTTGATTATTATTTATATCTAAATATTCCTTTCCAGTATTTAATAGTAAGAAACTCAAGTTGAGTTTATCAAAATCTCCGTGATACCAAGCATATTGGAAAGTTTTATATCCAGCAGCATCACTATATAAGTCATCAACTCCTGCTTGTGAGTCAGCGTTGATTGCTAAACCAATATCTATTTTATTTTTGTCATTTGCCTTGAATTTAAACAAAAAAGCATCGTGACTTCGAGCTTGTTGAGCCCAACCGACATTACCAAATATACGATGATCATCATATACAATTTCTTGACGACCTAACTTTATTGAAAATTTACTTGAAAAGATTGATTCAACCCATGCTTCATGTAAAGCAGTTGCATTATCATCACTGGCCAAAGTACTAACGTCACCCCAAACTCTTATGTTTTGGAGTGTAACTTTTAGTTTTAACTTGTCATTTTTGAAATCAAAATTTAAACGAGTGCGTTGCGAAACAAAATTTGCCCCATCAGTATCGGTTTCAATTAATGATTTGTAACCATGTTTGTTTTCATAACGAGGTCTTACTTCAGCAGACAAGTCGAATTGCTGCGCTGTAATTGTAGTTGTAATAATCACAGTTAATACGAAAATAAATATTATTTTTTTCATCTTTTTATAATTTGTGTTAAAATTTAAAAGTTGTCTTAATAAAAATTGACCTTCCCCATAATTGCATATCTCTAGAATGGGCTTCTCCCATATTGTTTATTGTTTCAATATCCTTTACATTAAAAACGTTTTTCACTCCTAATGATGTTTGTAAATTATTTTTTAAGAATGATTTTGAGATAGTAAAATCTAGATTATTAAAACTGCCCCTTGTTGTTTTAATTAGTGATTGTGTGTTTTCGTCAAAATAGAATCCAATTCGTTCACCAGAAAATTTATAATAAGCATGGAAAATTGTCTTGTTTTTCAATATTTCGTAGTTTATATTAGTAAATATTTCGGGTGAGTAGATAAATTTTTCTGAATTATACGCTTCATTAAATTGATTATACCTACCTATTACAGAAACACCACTTTTTAATGTGAGTTCGTTTAGTGGTTTATAAGAAAAATCAATTTTTCCTCCTATTGATTTAAAATTCTCAATATTAATATAGTTTCTTTTAAAATTAACTAATTCACTGAGAGCAATTAGATTAGAAATATCATTGTAAAAAAACGAAGGTTCAATGGAAAATATTTTAGAATTACTGTTAGTTGTAAAAGTATATTGTAGATTGAAACTATGGGATTTTTCTACTTCTAAATTTTTATTTCCATTGATGATATAAGTAAAAGATCCTACACTTATATGGAAATCTAAATACAATTCTTTGAGTGATGGAGCTCTAAATCCACGTGCATAAGAAAAACGCAGTTGATTGTAATTATCAAATCGAATTTTTGCATTTAATGCTGGAGAAATCAAAGAACCATAGACATTATTATAAGTATAACGAGTAGCAGGTTGAATTTCAAATTTATTTGATAATTTAAAGTTTAAACTTGAATAAAGAACCGAAGTAAGAATGGTTTGTTTATTCTCAAAAATCCTTTCTCCTTCAGTAGATTCTGTGTTTATATCTGTACCTATTGCATAGTTAAACTTGTGATTTTTATTGCTTTTGCCTATTTGTGCTTTAATACCAGCGTAGTTGTATTTTACGAGATTATTTTCTTTAGTATCGGTATTTGATAAAACTGCTTCAAAATCTATGGAGTTAACATCATAAGTATCATGATATCTTTGGTAGTTTAAATATGATGCTGTTATATCAATAAATTTGTTATTTAATACTTCTCCTTGTAAGTTTAGCGTATTATCAATTCTCCTTGTAAAGTAATTAATATCTTCTATCTGTCCATTCCTGTTTTCTTCTCCTATAGAGAATAGTTTTTCGTTAGAAAATCTACTATTAAAGCGAAGGTTTAATTTTTTTAAACTTCTATTAAACATTACATTTCCATAAAACTGTGTTTTTTCTTCCCAATTCAAATTCCGTGGAGTTTCAATAGTAGATAAACCTCCAAAATGATAATAACCAGAGTTTAGGCGGATTGTGTTTTTTCCAAATTTATATCCAATATCTCCATCTAAACTAAGAGCATCAACACTTTCATAATAAGTAGAAATGGATCCTTCCGTGGTTTTGGACTGTTGTTTTTTAGTAATTAGATTTATGATACCCCCCATAGCATCTGTACCATAAAAAACAGAAACGGGTCCCTCAATTACTTCAACTCTTTCAATATTTGATAGATTAATCTGAGTCATATCAATAACTCCATTTAACCTACCGATGACAGGTATGCCATCAATAAGAATCTTAATATTTTCTTTTGATATTCCTTGTATCTCAATGCTTGAACCAAAAACGGAATTTTGTGCTAGATCTAAGTTTAATTCTTGCAGAAGTAATTCTCTTAAGTTGTTAGAAGCTTTGTATAGAATTTGTTTTGAGTTAAAAACTTTTACTTTATAAATTGCATTCTTTTCAGATTGTGGTTGAAACTGTGCTGTAACTACCACTTCATCAATTTTTTGAACTTGTGTAGTATCTGAAACTTGTTCTTGAGCATTGATATAAGTTGAGAACAATAATAATACACTTAAAGATATTAAGAATATTTTCATTTTAATAGTTTTTAGAGAAAGGGCAGTTTAGTTGTGTACTGCCCTTTTGTCCGAAAATATTTTAATAAATATCGTTTGTTGTATTGTAGACATTGAATTTTCCAGTAGGATTTTCAACCCAATCTCCTTGAATAATTTCCTTAACTTCTAGAGTTTTATCATTATAAATCACTATGGCACTCTTTTCTCCCATAAAGTAAGATACCCATACTTCGTCACCAGCTTTATTATATTCGAAATGAACAGCCCTACCATCTACACCTTCGGGTGCTGTTAGTGTTTTCTTTAATTCTAAAGTGTTAGTGTCGAATACATCCACAGCTGAGTTTAATTTAGCATCTGGATTTAAGGTTCTATCTACCCATAAGTGATTTGATTTGGGGTGCGATTTTACAAATAAAGCACCTCCACCCATGTCACCTGATGCTTTAATTTCTTTAACAACACTCCATTGTCCTTCTCCTTCACTCGTTTTGATTAGTGAGATTTTATTTTCACCTAGATGAGATGTCACCCAAAGATTACCTAATTCATTTTTGATATTGGTCCCTCTTCCTGGATGTGGTATTTTACCCGTTTCAATGATAGCTACTAATTTTTTGTTAGGGACATCTATCACAACAATTTTATTACTTGCATTTGCAGCAACTAAGAAGTAATGTCCAGTTGAGTCAAAGCCTCCATCATGTAAAAATCTAGCAGTAGGAATTTGAGTCATTCCCGGTTTTTTAGGATCAGTATAATCAACGATCCAAACCATTCCAGTTTCTTTTACATTACAAATCCAAACAGGGTCAGTATGAGAGGCAACAATTGCAGCAACACGAGCTTCTGTTATGAACTCTTTTTCACCATCACATGCATTTCCTGATGTTGGTGTAACACTTAGGGGTTCTAGAGTTTGTGCGTCTAGAATGGCAATATGACTAGGACTATAGCCTCCAAATACAAGGTATTTATCTTCATATCCTTTAAATTTTGATACTTCAACAGAACGAGCATCAAAACCACCTTTTACTTCTGCAACAATAGTAGGTGTTTTTGTATAGGTGTCAATCATAGTAATTCTTCCATCTCTACCTACAGAATATATATATCTACCAGAAGCAGAAGTTCTTAAAATATGTACAGCAAAACCTGTTTTTAAAACAACTAATTTTTCTTTTGTATCACCATCAATGATGGCAACTTTACCAGCATCTCTCATAATTACGCCAAAGTAATTATTGATATTTCTGCTGTGTTCTGGCTTTGATGGTCTGTCAGCTACAGGAACTATTAAATTCCAGCTTTTTGCAATCTCTTCTAATCCATAGGGAGGGATTATTGGTGGTTCAACTTGTAAAAAACGAGTCATTAATTCAATATCTTCTTCAGTCAAAATTCCTTTCCATTCTGGCATACCAGCAGGTGTCCCATTTTCAATAAAAGCTCTTAACCCAGCGACTCCTAGAATTTTTGTAGCTGCATATTTTCCATCACCATCAGGTAACAAAGAAGGTCCTGTAGCACCTAAACGACTAGAACCATGACAACCAGCACATTTATCAAAATAAATGTTACTTGCTTCTTCCATTTCAGCTTCAGTTATAGAAATTTCTTCTGTACTATTTGTGTCATTTTCTTTTTTAACTGTTTTTTTTTCGTTCTTACAACTAAATGATACTAATGCAATACTAATGATTAGTAATAATGAATTTAGATTTTTCATTTCAAAATTGGTTTTAATTAATTATTTAAACATTAATAAAAGACTAAAATATCTTTTATGTTGCGAAATAAAGTATATAACATCAATTAAAACATGATAAAAGTCAGTAAAAAGGAAATATACGTAACATAAGTTACTTTAAATTGTTTTTGAACAATAAAAAATGAAGTTAATTGCAATTTTTGAATTGAAATATTCTGTAAGATTGTTGTGTTTCTAATTAAAACATATAGGTATTACTTTTCGAATAGTTGTGAAATTGTAATTGTTTTAATTATTTACTTTATTTGTAAATACAAAAAAGACTGAAAATTCTAATATTAGGATCAAAATTTTGTAATAAAAAAAGGTTGTCATTTTGACAACCTTTTTTTAGTGATAATTATTTATTCTTGAATTTCTAATGCTTCATCATTAGGCATTCCATATTTAATAAAGTCAATAATATATAGTGTAATTCCAATGGAAAATATAGTTGCTCCAATAATAAGTACAAAGAAATGCACTTTTATTTCATTTTGTACTTGCATAAAATCTACTTTCATAATACGTTCCATGTATACCTGTGCAATACCTGCTGCTGCAAAGGCTGATACCATTGAAAACATTCCAACATTTGATAACCAGAATGCAGCTCTACTGCGAGCACTATCATATAGTTTTCTACCCGTTACATTAGGTAGTACATAACTTATCATAGCAAAAACAATCATAGCATAAGCTCCCCAGAAAGCTAGGTGACCGTGCATGGCAGTAATGATTGTTCCATGTGTATAAAGATTAGTTTGAGGAAGTGTATGTGCTAAACCAAGTACACCAGCTCCTAAGAAAGAAACAATCGCTGAACCTAGTGTCCAAAGAATTGCTGTTTTATTAGGATGTTTTTTCTCACCTTTTCTATACATATTTACTGCCCATAAAGCCATTGCAAGGAATGCTAAAGGTTCCAAAGCAGAGAATATACCACCTACAATAAGCCATATTTTATTTACACCAATATAATAGTAATGATGCCCTGTTCCTAAGATACCAGATAAGAAAGTTAGACCTACTACAACATATAACCATTTTTCGATTACTTCTCTATCGACACCTGTTAATTTAATCAATAAGAAAGCTAACATACCTCCCATTATTAATTCCC
>JAUVBX010000063.1 GCA_030590985.1 Lutibacter sp.
CCTCCGTACCAAGAACCACCAATAAGCTGCATTTTTTCTGTAAGATTAAACACGGTAAATACTTCTGAATTCATTCCGTGTTTTTCCCAATTAGGATTTGTAGTTTTTGAAGCATTTAAAATCACAAAATCAGGTTCACCAAAATTATCTAATTCCTCCTCAGTTGGTCTAACAAACATATTTTTAACAAAGTGTGCTTGCCAAGCAACTTCAACAATAAAACGAACTTTTAATCTGCTATTTTCATTTGCACCAGCATAACCATCAATTACAAATAGTTTTTTATCTGTTAGTTGTTTTGTGACCGTTTCTTTTAAATCATCCCAAACTTTAGGGTCTAATGGTTTATTATCATTAGGAGAGATTTCATTATTCCACCAAACTGTATTTTCTGTGACACTATCTTTTACAATGTATTTATCTCGAGGAGAGCGGCCTGTAAACTTTCCCGTCATAACATTTAAAGCACCTAAATCTGTTTTTTGTGCTTTTTCAAAACCCTCTAGATTGGGGTCTAATTCTGCTTTGTATAAGTACTCGTAAGAAGGATTGTGAATTATCTCAGTTGTATTGTTAATTCCGTAATTATTTAAGGCTTTTTGAATTCTTTTTATTCTATTATCCATATTTATAAAATTTTCATGAAATAGCGACAAAAATACATATTCTAACAATTCTCAGCTATAATTTTTGCTAGAACTATTAACAATTTTTAAACAAATTAAGATTTGTGGAATTAAAATACTACTGTACAGAAAAATAAGTTAGCTAAGGATACGACGAATTTCTTCTTCAATATCAATATCAGGTAAATCATTATATGATTTGTTTGTTGATTCTAAATCAGATTGTGGTGTTTCTTGATTATCTTTTATCACTGTTGTTTCCTCTTTCTTATCTAGTAACTCCTTTTCAATGCTATTTTCAATAGCTGGTGTTGATTTATATTCTTTTTTGACGTCTTCAAATAATGGAGAATCTTTTAATTTATCTTCAAAAAAAGATACATATCTTATTAATTCATCTTTACTTTTTTTTATCGATTGACAAATTGCATTCAACTCAATTTTTCGTTTTTCAGACTTATTTGAAAATAAACTTCTTTTTACTGGTGTATTGTACAAACTTTCGTATTCTAGAAACAAATCATACATTTCATTATAATTTTTTTCTAATATTCTAAAAGATTCAAAACTACTAAATACTTGACCTTCACCAAAATACCACTTAGCAAATGGGGTGTTGTTTCTATCTAGTTCATTTTCATTAGAAAACATTTCAATACCTTTATTCTTTTGTTCCAAACTAGAAAACCAAATTTGTAAACTATGTTTTGCATTGCTTACATTTTCTAAATATTTCTTATTCATTACATTATAAATATTAAAGATTATTTATTCGGATTTTCTTCTGTAGCTATATACCAATCCTTTGCATCAATATATTTACTTTCTACATCTTTTGCTGCTTGAACTGTTGTTGCTGGCGGTACGATAACTCTGTCTTTATAAATCCGATTGTGTGGCCAATTAGCTGGCGTTGCTCTTTGGTTATTATAGGACATTTGCAAACTATCTATTACTCTAAGAATTTCAAATACATTTCTACCATTTGATAAAGGATAGTACATTATGGTCGCTACTACTCCACCTGGACTGATAATAAATACAGCTCTTACTGTTAGCATAGTGTCAGCATTTGGATGTAACATACCATACTTATTTGCTATATGAGCTCCTGCTGCTAAGGGAAATTCAATATCAACACCAAAATTCTTTTTGATATTTCGCAACCATTCAATATGTGAATGAATACCATCTACACTATAACCCAATAATTTAGTATTACGAGCTTCAAATTCTTTAAGAAGGTCTTGGAATCCTAAAAATTCAGTAGTACAAACGGGTGTGAAATCTGCTGGGTGTGAAAAAAACACCACCCAACTTCCTTTATAATCTTCGGGAAAATTTATTTCTCCTTGAGTAGTTTGAGCCTTAAAAGATGGAGCTATATCTCCAATTAAAGGGATTGTAATTTTATTAGTATCCATAATATTAGTTTTTGCAAATATAGAAAATGCTGACAATTAGTTTTTGTAAATAGATATAAATTCATGATACACCTATAATAAAAAATTATCTTGTTGCGAATTACTTCTTATACTTTTATCTCGTGATTATTAAAATGTTTTTTTACAAATGCAACTAATTGATTGTCAGTCATTTTTTCTGCAGTAAGAATTTCTATAGGTTTATTTTTTAATAAATTATCTTTTTGAATCAATTTATGTAACCTATTTTTCATATAAGCAGGTCCAAAAATCAATAAACTATCAAAATGTTTAGAACTAGCAATTATTGTTTTTAAAAAGTTAACTTCTTGTTGTTTAAAGCGATTTTGATCTGAATTTTCAGTAGAAATAAATTGTTTTCCAAAGCGTCCGAATTCTCTTTTTTGAGGATCAATTCTAGGCTTGGGATCAAATTCAGAAAGGATTGTTTTACTTATTTTTTTTGGAGTGATAATCTGTGCTTTTGATTTGTCAATCCAAATACCAATTAGTGCTTTCATAGTAGTTGTGGTTTGATAGTTAACAGATAGAATTATTACTCTCAAAGGTAAGAATTTTATTGAAAAAAAGCAAGAATTAAATAAAATAAGTATTTTGTTTTCTGTTAAATATCAGAGTATTATATGCTTTCTAGTTGATTTTGCTAGGAAAATATATTTATACTAAAGATTTTTGAAACACTACAACTCTATCAGATAGAATCTCTAGTGTAAGATTGTGTTTTTTAGCAAGATGTTTCATAGTTGCATCTGCATAAAAACAAACATGCGTGTCATCATTTTGATAGAACCAATTGTTAAAATCTTCCACTGTATCGATTCGTAAAGTCATTATTGCTAAAAAACCACCTTTTTTTAATAGGGATATTAATCTATTAAATTCTTTCGACGGGTTATACAAATGCTCTGCCACTTCGGTTAGCGTGATAAAATCATATTTTTTGGTAAAAATAATTTCATTTTTAGCGTAAAATGGATCATATAAATCAAGGGTAAGATTTTCTTCTTCTAAAAGTTGTGCTAAAGCCGGAAAAGGACCGCTACCAAAATCTAAACCTTTACTTTCTGGTTTTATCCTCGCTAAAAGAGGTATAATAATTTCATATAGAAAGTTTCTATAACCTTCATCAATAATATTGTTTTGATGTTGGTTATAACGTTTTTTTTCTTCTTCAGAATTTAATAATTGCTTAGGTGATACAAAAATTAACTGGCAATTGTTACAACAAAAAAAATCTCTGTTCTTTGAATGAGTTTTGTACGCTGTATCTACAGATTTACACAAAGGACAAGGATAGGTTTTCATCTTTTCTGTTTTCGGTTATCAGTTGTCTGTTTTTGGTTGCATATTAACTGATAACCGAAAACAGATAAGCGTACTAACTACCCAAAGTAGCTACCATAACTGCTTTAATGGTATGTAAACGGTTTTCGGCTTCATCAAATACTATAGATGCCTCTGATTCAAATACTTCCTCGGTTACTTCCATTGCATCAATACCAAATTTTTGGTAAATATCTTCACCTACATTCGTATCACGGTTGTGAAAAGCTGGCAAACAATGCATAAATTTAACATTGGGATTTCCAGTTAAATTCATCGCTTTTTGATTAATTTGATACGGTAACAACAACTCAATTCGTTCTTTCCAAACCTCAGGTGCTTCTCCCATTGAAACCCAAACATCAGTATATAAGAAATCACAGCCTTTTACGCCTTCTGCAACATTATCAGTAAGAGTTATTGAGCCTCCTGTTTCTTTAGCAATGGCTTTTGCTTCAGCAACTAATTCGGCTTCTGGTTGTAAGCTTTTTGGGGCAACCGCTCTAAAGTCCATTCCCATTTTTGCAGCACCTATCATTAATGAATTTCCCATATTATTACGTGCATCACCTAAATAAGCAAAACTAACTTGATGTAAAGGTTTGTCAGAATGCTCTTGCATGGTCAAGAAATCAGCTAAAATTTGTGTAGGATGGTATTCATTTGTCAAGCCATTCCATACTGGAACACCTGCATTTGCTCCTAGAATCTCTACGGTATCTTGTGCAAATCCGCGGTATTCAATTCCATCATACATTCTACCTAATACACGTGCTGTATCTTTCATGGTTTCCTTTCCTCCTATTTGTGTTCCTGATGGTCCTAAATAAGACACATTTCCTCCTTGATCGTGGACGGCAACTTCAAAGGCACAACGTGTTCTTGTTGAGGCTTTTTCAAATATTAATGCAATATTCTTATTCTTGAGTTTTTGTTGTTCTGTTCCTGCATATTTTGCTTTTTTTAAATCTGCAGATAAATCAATTAGAAAGTTCATTTCTTTTGATGAAAAATCTAACAGTTTTAGAAAGTTTCGGTTTTTTAGATTAAATGCCATAGAGTTGGTTTAAAGTTATTGTTGAGACGTTGCATGCAACGTCTGTACTTTTGAGACGTTGTGTGTAACGTCTTTACGTAAGTTATTATTTCAATGTTATTCTAGTGCCATATTTTTTGTCTTCCAAATTGCTAGCATCTGTAATAACACTTTTTTTACCTCCATTTTCAACAAAACGAAGGGCTGATTTTATTTTTGGTAACATATTTCCTTCGCCAAAAGCTTTTTCTTCAATCAATTTATCAATATCGACCTTAGTTAAGAATTCTAGAGTTTCTTGTTTTGGAGTGCCAAAATTCTTATAAACATAAGGAACATCTGTAAGCAAATAAAACTCATCTGCATTTATATTACTCGCCAATAAGGATGATGAAGCGTCTTTGTCTATTACAGCTTCTAATCCCTTTAACATCCCATCATCGTCATAATAAACAGGTACACCACCACCACCGACTGCGATGACAATAACTCCAGAATTTACTAGATCTTTGATGATTTTTTCATTCATTATAGCTATCGGTTTTGGTGAAGGTACTACTCTACGCCATACATCTTTTCCTTTAGAACTTTTTTTAAATACCCAAGCTTTGTTAGCTGTTAATTCATCTGCTCGCTTTTTATCATAAAGTTTTCCCACTCTCTTTGTATAATTAGTAAAAGCAGGATCATCTTTTGACACGACAACTTGCGTCACAATCGTTACAATTTCTCGATCTATACCTTCTTCTTTTAAAACATTTTTTAGCATTTTTTCTAACATATAACCCATTCCACCTTGTGAATCGGCTACACAGATATCTAAAGGCATTTGTGGAATGTCATATATCTCCTCTCCTGAGTCATTTCGAAGTAGAATATTACCTACTTGTGGTCCATTACCATGACTTAACACCATATTATAACCTTCTTTTAAAAGATATGTTAAGTGTTTAAATGTATCGGCTGAATTTTTATTTTGTTGTTGGATAGTACCTCTTTCATCGCCACGAATGATAGCATTTCCTCCAAGTGCTATTACTGCTAATTTGCTCATTGTTATTGTTTAATGATAGAATGATTTAATGATAGAATGATTTAATGATAAAATAATTCCATCATTTATTAAATTAAAGAGAGACAAGACAAAAAAATTAGCAATTAAATTTTGTTGGCTTGTCTCTTGATTCTTGTTTCTTATTTAATAAATGGTTTTAAAACATCAACTAAGTTTGGTTTACCTATAACTTGTAAATCATAAGTAACTCGTACAGAAGGTTGTTTGATATCAATTATACGTCTTAAATCTATTGGAGTACCAATAATAACAACATCACATTCTGTTTTTGCGATTGTTTCTTCTAAATCTTTTACTTGTTGATCTCCGTAGCCCATTGCTGGTAACAATTTACCTATATTTGGATATTTTTCAAAGGTTTCTGTAATAGTACCAACCGTATAAGGTCTAGGATCTACTACATCAGCTGCTCCAAATTTCTCTGCGGCAATCATTCCTGCTCCGTAAGTCATTTCGCCATGTGTAAGAGTCGGACCATCTTCTACCACCAAAGCTGTTTTACCTAGAATAAGATTAGTTTCCTCAACTGAAACTGGAGATGCGGCATCTATTACAACCGCATTTGGGTTTATTTCTCTTATGCTATTACGAACCCAATCAATATCTTCAGAATCAGCTGTTACAATTTTATTAATTATCACAACATCAGCCATTAACAAATTACTTTCACCTGGATAATACAAACGTTCGTGACCTGGTCTATGTGGATCGACAATCACAATATTGAGGTCTGGTTTATAGAAAGGCATATCATTGTTGCCACCATCCCAAAGAATTATATCGGCTTCTTTTTCTGCTTCACGTACGATTGCTTCATAATCTACACCTGAATAAATAATAGTACCTGTTTCAATATGTGGCTCGTATTCTTCCATCTCCTCAATAGTACATTCATGTTTTTTAAGGTCTTCAATAGTTGCAAAACGTTGTACTTTTTGCTTAACTAAATCACCATAAGGCATTGGGTGACGAATAGCAGCAACTTTTAAACCAGCTTCTTTTAAGATTTGTGCTACTCGACGTGTCGTTTGACTTTTTCCACAACCTGTACGTACTGCACCTATGGCAATTACAGGTTTTGTAGATTTTATCATGGTAGGCTCGCCACCTAATATTTTAAAATGTGCACCCCAAGCCATTACTTTTGCTGCTTTATGCATTACATCTTCATAATGGATATCCGAATATGAGAAAATAACTTCCTCTATATCATTATCTTTGATAAGTTTTTCTAATTCTGATTCATCATAAATTGGAATTCCATTTGGATACAATTTACCCGCTAATTCAGCTGGATATTTACGTCCGTCAATATCAGGTATTTGTGTTGCAGTAAAGGCTACTACATCATATTTATCATTATCTCTATAAACTAAATTGAAGTTATGAAAATCGCGTCCAGCGGCTCCCATTATTATTGTTTTTATTTTTGACATTTTAAAAATATTTTTATTTACTGATTAACTTTACTATCTACTTCTATTAATAGCATATCTACTAATAAAAGCCAAATCTTTGACGATAGGATAGTGTTTGAAAAATAAAATAAACCATATTATTTGTTACTTATGCAAATATCAACAAAAAAAATCACTTCCAGAAGCTTTTTTTTGCTTCTAAAAGTGATTTTAATTTAACCAAATGTGTTTTAAATATTATCTTTCTGACACTTCTTTAAAGTCACGTTTTGGAGCACCCATATACAATTGACGAGGGCGACCAATAGGTTCGTTGTTCTTACGCATTTCTTTCCATTGAGCAATCCATCCTGGTAAACGACCAATTGCAAACATAACGGTAAACATTTCAACAGGAATACCTAATGCACGATAAATAATACCCGAATAGAAATCTACATTAGGGAATAATTTTCTATCTACAAAATAAGGATCACTTAAAGCTACTTCTTCTAGATGTTTTGCAACTTTTAAAGTAGGATCTGTAACTCCTAGATCTGCTAAAACAGCATCAGCACTTTCTTTAATAATTAAAGCACGTGGGTCAAAGTTTTTATAAACTCTATGACCAAAGCCCATTAAACGGAAAGGATCTTTTTTATCTTTTGCTTTATTGATAAATTTTTCTACATCACCACCATCTTCAATAATTTCTTCAAGCATTTCGATTACAGCTTTGTTAGCTCCACCATGTAAAGGACCCCAAAGTGCTGAAATACCCGCTGAAACAGATGCAAATAAACTAGCATGAGATGAACCAACTAAACGAACAGTTGATGTAGAACAATTTTGCTCATGATCTTGGTGTAGTATTAACAACTCTTCCATCGCTTTTAATACAACAGGATTTGTTTTATACTTAGTTGTTGGTATTTTGTACATCATCATTAGCATATTTTCAACATAACCTAAAGAATTATCTGCATAATTAAACGGTGTACCTTCATTTTTAGCATGTGCCCAAGCAGCTATAACAGGAAATTTACCAAGAATATTTGTTATTGCATTGTATATTTCTTCTTCAGAATGTACGTCAGTATATTTTGGATGAAATGCAGTCAATGCTCCTGTCAATGACGATACAACTCCCATTGGGTGTGCAGAACGTGGGAATCCATCTAATATATCCTTAATCTCTTCATTGAGTAATGATTTCTTTTTAATATCTCCTTCAAATTTTGCAAACTGCTCTTTTGTAGGTAATTCTCCAAATATTATTAGATAAGCTACTTCTAAAAAGCTAGCTTTTTTCGTCAGATCTTCAATAGCATAACCTCTATGACGTAAAATACCTTTCTCCCCATCTAAAAATGTGATTTCACTTTTACAAGAACCTGTGTTTTTAAATCCAGGATCCATAGTAATGATACCACCTGTTGTTCCTCTTAATGTTTTAATATCAATTGAAATTTCATTTTCTGTTCCTATTTCAACTGGGAATTCATATCTTTTTCCTTTAAATTCAAATACTCCTATTTCTGACATCTGTTTATTTGTTTATATGGTTATTAATTTAATCGTGTACAAATCTAAAATTACAATTATCCTTATTACATGACATATATCATCTTAACATATTATTTATCAGTAACTTATGTTACATTGATTCATTTAATGATTTTATAAAGATAATCGAAAGACTTAAATATGCAAGTAAACAAATTAATCCGATAGCAATTTATGCAATTGTTTTTCTATATGTACACTGGTAAGCATAGCAAAACTATTGATAACTTTTCCATTTGAATTTACAAGAATGGCTCTAGGATATTTATTAGAGATTAGTTCTTTTCCTTTGCTACTTTTGGTAAAATAGTATTGATATTCTGATTTTTTGAAAAAGCGCTTATTGTAATTTTTTGAGTCGTCTGTATTTATTCCAACAAAAGAAATCTGTGGAAATTTTTTACATAAGTAATTAACTCTTTTTCTTAAGTATTCATTTGAATCCATTTTAGAGGACCAAAAATAGATTACTACATTTTTATTATGTATAACTGTTTTTATAGACTTTGTTTCATCTAAAACTGAGTTAACTTCAAAGTCGGGAAAATCACAATCCAAAGGAAGTTTCTCTTTGTCAATTATAAGTTGTTTGAAATTTTTAATTGCTATTGTATCCGTACAATTAGTATAAAAAGCTTCTAAAATTTCCTTATCTAAATAATTATAATTGTTAAAAAAGAGATTATTGATTTCTTTGTTTAACAAACGATTTCTAAAATCTGGTAAATCAATTTTTTCAATAATTAATTGTAAAAGAATAGCTCTAAAATTTTTATCAAAAATATTCTCATTATTTTTTTGATAAGCAATGTTATATAAATAAGCAGTTACATAATTCTGATAAGAATAGTGTTCTGAAAGAAAAGCATCATTTAAATCAATATTCTTTCTAAA
>JAUVBX010000014.1 GCA_030590985.1 Lutibacter sp.
ACTACTTTATCTTCAAGTGTCAGCCCTTTAGCCTTTTCTTTGTCGTTAAGCTCTCGTGGTACAATATCAAATAAACGAACTTGCACACCGATGTTAGCGAAATGACAAGCTATTCCCGATCCCATTATTCCAGAACCTATGATAGCTACTTTTTTAATCGCTCTCTTCATACCTATTGTGTTTTATAATTAGTATATGTATTTATATTTAGACGTATTTAAATGTTTTCTTTACACTTTCTTAGTATCATAAAAGGCATTTTTGCCGATAAGTGTATTTATCACACGCATCACTTCAAAGAAATTTTTAAGTTGCTCATTTGTAACATTTGCTTTAACGACATTATTAAACCGTAAGACAACTTTCTTTGCAAAAGCTCTTTTTTCTTTTCCAAATTCAGTTAACTTTATGAGAACTCCACGACCATCTTGAGGATTTTTTTCACGATAAATCACACCTTTATCTTCCATGTTTTTTAAGATTCGAGATAAACTTGTGGCTTCCATTCCCATGTGAGGCCCCAAAGACGTAGAAGGTGTTCCGTTTTCATAATCAATACTTAACAATACAAAAGCCGTAGCCATAGTACTATCGTGTTTTGTTGCTTGTTCGTTGTACATTTTTGAAACAGCTTGCCAAGTAGCTCTTAAGTGATGATCTATGGATTCTTCTTTATGCATTGTTCAAAGATATAAAAAAATACTATGCGTGCATAGTATTTTTGAATAAATTATGCACGCATAGTATTTTTTTAACACTAATTTTAAATTGTCACTCAATAAAATGTAACGATTTCTAATGATACTAGACAAATTCATATATTTGACCACACTTTAAAAAAAATTATGAATCAACTATTACAAACAGAAAATATCATTAAAAAATTTGGTGATTTTACTGCATTAAATGAAGTATCAATCAGTGTTCCAGAGGCAAGTATCTTTGGGCTCCTAGGGCCTAATGGTGCAGGAAAAACAACCTTAATTAGAGTAATAAACCAAATAACCTTACCAGATTCTGGGCAAGTTTTATTAGATGGTAAATCATTGCAATTAGATGATGTACAGCATATTGGCTACCTACCCGAGGAACGTGGTTTATACAAAAGTATGAAGGTTGGTGAACAAGTATTATATTTAGCTCAACTAAAAGGATTATCAAGAAATGAAGCTCGAAAACGATTAAAATATTGGTTTGATAAATTTGATATTGGTGACTGGTGGGGCAAAAAGGTACAAGAACTCTCTAAAGGTATGGCTCAGAAAATTCAGTTTATAGTCACTGTATTACATGAACCAAAACTTCTAATTTTTGATGAACCTTTTAGTGGATTTGACCCTATAAATGCAAATCTTATCAAAGATGAAATTCTTGAATTAAGAGATAAAGGTGCTACTATTATTTTCTCTACTCACCGTATGGAATCCGTTGAGGAATTATGTGAACACATAGCTTTAATTGATAAAGCAAATAAAATATTAGATGGAAATTTACAGGATATCAAACGTCAATTCAAGACCAATACTTTTGAAGTTGGAATGCATACATCTGATAGTAATGGGCTTCAAAAAGAATTAGCTTCTAAATTTGATATTAGCAAAGCAAACTTCAAATCGTTAGAGGATGATTTAAAATTAAATATTCAAATTGAGCCTAATGACTCTGCAAAAGATTTAATTAGTTACCTATCAGAAAAAGCAGAAATTAATCATTTTGTAGAAGTTATACCAAGTGCTAGTGAAATTTTTATCAGGGCTGTAGAAAACAATAAAAAATAACATTAAGAAAATGGAAAAATTAAAACTAATAATAGTTCGAGAATTTTTAGCTAAAGTACGTAACAAAACTTTTATTGTTATGACCATTCTAGGACCACTTTTGATGTTAGGAATGATTGCTCTTATGACCTTTATTACCAAATCAAGTATCGATAAAGCTAGAACCATTTCTTATGTAAATAAATCTGAACTTTTTAGTTCTGAACAATTCAAAAACACTGAAAGCCTAAAATTTATTGACCTATCGCACCTAAATATTGAAACTGCGACAGTAACAGTAAAAGACACAGATCAATATGGCCTTTTATACATACCAAACAATAATGTCATTAATGAAGTTGGGACTAAAATACAGTTCTTTTCTAACGAATCACCAAGTGTAATTTTTACTGAAAAAATTGAAAGAAGGTTAAACAAACGATTAGGTTTATTGAAAATGAAGGAACTCAATGTCGATATTGAAAAAGTTGAGGCATCAAAAATTAGATCAGAAATTCAATTACAAAATTTTGAAGGCGAAGAAACATCCAAATTTATTAATGAAATAAAACTAGTTATTGGTACTATAGCAGGTTATTTTATCATGCTTTTCATTTTAATATATGGTGCCATGGTGATGCGAAGTGTAATAGAAGAAAAAACCAGTCGAATCATTGAAGTAATTGTATCATCCGTTAAGCCTTTTCAATTAATGTTAGGTAAGGTTTTAGGAACTGCCGGAGCAGGTATTTTACAGTTTATAATTTGGGGTGTTGTGCTTAGTATTCTATATCTATTTTTACTTCCTGCCCTTGGTATTAACACAAGCCCACAAGTTAGTCAAGAACAACTTGAAATGGCAAAAGAAATTGCTGCCAATTCAAAAATTGAGTTGTTAATTCAAGAATTATGGCAATTGCCTATAGCTACTATTCTAATTTCATTTTTATTATTTTTTATTGGTGGATTCTTATTATACAGTTCTCTTTATGCAGCTATAGGTGCCGCAGTTGACAACGAAACAGACACACAACAATTTATGATGCCTGTTATTATGCCTCTAATGTTAGGTATTTATGTTGGATTTGCAGTTGTAATTAATGATCCTCATGGCACTTTAGCAACCACATTCTCAATGATACCATTTACATCTCCTATCGTAATGATGATGCGAATTCCGCTTGGGGCACCACTATGGCAAATAGTAGTATCTTTGGTATTGTTATTTTTAACTTTCTTGGGTATGATATGGTTTGCTGCTAAAATTTATCGCGTTGGAATATTAATGTATGGAAAAAAACCATCTTATAAAGAGTTATATAAATGGCTTAAGTACTAATAACTATGGATTTGTTTATTCGTTTATTTGTTTTTCGTGAACGTATCAACATATCTACAAATAAACAATATTAAATGAGTAAAATACTAATAATTGAAGATGAAGCGGCCATCCGTCGTGTACTTAAAAAAATAATTTCAGAAGAAAATGATAGTTATGAAGTTTTTGAAGCTGTTGATGGAATGGAAGGAATCGAACTCATCAAAGAAAATGATTATGACCTTGTGTTATGTGATATTAAAATGCCAAAAATGGATGGTGTTGAAGTATTACAATACGGTAAAAAATTAAAGCCTGAATTACCTTTTCTAATGATTTCTGGTCATGGTGATTTAGAGACTGCTGTGAGCACTATGCGATTAGGAGCCTTTGATTATATCTCTAAACCACCTGATTTAAACCGACTTTTAAATGCTGTTAGAAATGCATTAGATCAAAAAGAATTAGTCGTTGAAAACAAACGTTTAAAAAAGAAAGTCAGCAAGAATTATGAAATGATTGGTGAGAGTGCATCCATTAATCACATTAAAGAAATAATTGAAAAAGTTGCCCCAACTGAAGCTCGAGTTTTAATCACTGGCTCCAACGGAACTGGAAAAGAATTAGTTGCACATTGGTTACATGAAAAAAGTGAAAGAAGTAGCGGTCCCATGATTGAAGTAAATTGTGCGGCTATTCCTTCAGAATTAATTGAAAGTGAGCTGTTTGGACATCAAAAAGGGTCCTTTACAGGTGCCAATAAAGATAGAGCTGGAAAATTTGAAACTGCCAACGGAGGTACAATTTTCTTGGATGAAGTGGGTGACATGAGTCTTTCTGCACAGGCAAAAGTTTTGCGTGCATTACAAGAGAACAAAGTATCTCGAGTTGGTAGTGATAAAGATATTAAGGTAAATGTGAGAGTAATAGCAGCTACTAACAAAAACCTTAAAAAAGAAATAGAAGAAGGAAAATTTAGAGAAGATTTATACCACAGATTGGCTGTAATACTTATTAATGTTCCTTCTTTAAATGAACGTAGAGATGATATTCCGTTATTGATACAATATTTTACTAAAAGTATTGCCAATGAACAAGGAACAAGTGTTAAATCATTTAGTAAGAAAGCGATTAAGTTACTTCAAGAATATGATTGGACAGGTAATATTCGTGAATTACGTAATGTTGTTGAACGCTTAATTATTCTCGGAGAAGAAGAAGTTTCTGAAAAAGATGTGAAATTATTTGCTAGTAAATAGCAAAACTTAATATTTCAAAAATGAATTGGGAAAACTATCAAACAACAAATGCAGTTTCTTTAAAAGGTTACAAAAGTCTTGAAACTATTGAGAATGCTAAAAAAGAATTAAAAAAAGTTCGAAAAGAACTCGCTAAACTTCAGGATGCCATGTATGCAGAGCACAAACACTCTGTTTTGATTTGTCTTCAAGGTATGGACACTAGTGGTAAAGACAGTTTAATTCGTGAAGTTTTTAAAAATGTCAATGCAAACGGAATAAATATTCACAGTTTTAAAGTGCCTACTTCTCAAGAGTTATCACACGATTACTTATGGAGACATTATATCGTATTACCAGAACGTGGTAAAATATGTGTTTTTAATCGTACACATTATGAAAATGTATTAGTTACTCGAGTACATCCTGAATATATATTAGGTGAAAATATTCCCAACATTAAAAGTGTTAATGATATTGATGATAGTTTTTATCATCAAAGGATGAAACAAATCAATGATTTTGAAAATCATTTGGTAGCCAATGGAACTATCATATTGAAATTCTACTTACACCTTTCAAAAAAAGAACAAAAAAATAGATTGCTTCGTCGTTTAGACATTCCTGAGAAAAACTGGAAATTCTCTGCAGGTGATTTAAAAGAACGCAAACTGTGGGCTAAATATATGACAGCTTATGAAGATATGCTTTCACGCACTTCGACACCCAATACTCCTTGGTATATAATCCCTGCTGACAATAAAGAAACAGCACGTTTACGAGTAGGTCAAATACTTATAGATTCTTTAACCAAATATGAATTTAAATATCCAATCTTAACAGATATTGATAAAAAAGAATTAAATATTTTTCGTCAAGAACTAAAAAATGAGTAAGTTTGTATGTAGGATTTTTCTCAAATAGTATTTCGAGAATAAATATATACCCCCCAATACTTTCAAAATAATACTTATTCGCGATAAGCGAATAAGTGCTCCCTTGTAAATTAATTATTAATTGATATGTGAAGGAGTTATGTTTATTTCATATTCAAAAAATACAAACAGAGTTATAAACGAAAGATTTATACTACACTTTGAGTATAAATTAACACTAAAAACAAAAACTATGAAATTACTTGCCATAATGCTATTTTTAGTTAGCACAAGTGTCTTTGCACAGACTACAACCATTCCAGATTTTCATTTTGAACGTGCACTAATCGATTTAGGCATTGACTCTGACATGAAAGTTAACGGTCTTGTTAAAACATCAGATATTAGTTTAGTCTCTGAATTAAATGTTTCTAATAAGGGAATATCTGATTTAACAGGTGTTGAAAGTTTTGTTTCTCTTACCAATCTAAACTGTTCTAAAAATTTATTAGAAAGGTTAAGTATTAATAAATTAAATTATCTTGAAAAACTTAATTGCAATCAAAATAGAATTCGTTTTTTAGAACTAGATAAAAACATAAATCTACAAATACTAGCTTGTAGTACTAATAAATTAGAAAGCTTAGATTTAAGCAATAATTTATTAATTATAAAAATATCTTGTAGCAGTAATAAACTAAAAACACTAAATGTTAATAGTGATATTTTAACCTATTTAAACTGCAATAATAATAATTTGACTGACTTAGATTTTAAAAAAGCTGTCAATATTGAAAAACTATTATGTAGCAGTAATAAATTAGAAACATTAGATGTCTCCAAAAATAAAGCATTGACAAAATTAATCTGTAATGATAATCTTTTATATGGTCTTTGTTTAAAGAATGGAAATAACGAAGCTTTAGATGTTCTAAACACTACATATAATCCAAGATTAAACTGCATTGAAATAGATAATGCTTCAGATGACATACCTGAATCTTGGTTTAAAAGTGAAATGGCAAATTATTCCTCAGATTGTTGTACATCTATTCCTGATAGTAATTTTGAGAAAGTATTAATAGAGTTAGGTTATGATTCTGGAAAATTAGACCAAAAAATCATGACTTCAAATATTGAGAATGTAAAATTTTTAGATGTCTCTAGAAAAAATATTAAGAACTTAGATGGTATAGAAGGGTTTAAATCTTTGGAAGTTTTATATTGTTATTCAAATAAAATAAGCAACTTAGATCTTTATAATAATATTTTTTTAAAAGAATTACGATGTCAAAACAATTCTATTGAATTCTTAAACATGAAAGGTTTAACAGTTGTCGAAAAAATTAGTTGCAATAAAAATAAAATAAACAACATCGATTTATCCACAAATGTCAAACTGCAAGATTTCGATATCTCAAATAATAATTTGGCAGAATTAAATATCAATAAAAACATTAATCTAAAAAATTTACAATGTAATAATAATAAACTAAATAGTTTAGAATTATCGCAAACAGTTGAAATTGTAGAACTTAACTGCGGAAATAATTACATAAAGGATTTATACGTCAACTCTCTAATTAATATAGAGGAATTAAGATGTTCCACAAACGAATTATCAAATCTTGATATAAGCAAAAATCAAAAATTAACTTATGTAGATTGTAATTCTAACAAACTAAGCCAATTAGAATTAAACAATCCTTTTTTAAGTTATTTAAATTGTTCAGTAAATAATCTACGTAGTATAGATACTAACCAATCGATGTTACTTACAACCTTAGATTGCGGAAACAACCAACTAAGTATGTTAGACATAGGTAACCTCACCGATTTGAAAAAGCTTTCAATAAACAACAATCTGTTGAATGACTTAATAACTGACAATAACACAGCTTTAACTTATATAAATTGTAATGATAATCGTATTAAAACTCTTAATTTTTCAACAGGTTTAGCAATAGAAGAACTTTACTGTTCGAGTAATGGATTAAAAGAATTAAGATTAGATAAACTAGTTTCCTTACAACTATTATATTGCCCAGACAACAATCTAAAAACATTAGATTTAAGTTCAAATACTAATTTACAATGTTTGAAATGTTACGGAAATTACTTAAATACATTAAATATTAATAATAATAACAATGAAGCAATTAGTACATTAGATGTAGAAAAGAATAATTACTTAACATGTATTCAAGTAGACAATCCTAGTGCTGCATCTGCAGGTATTGGTATTTACAAACATTGGAAAAAAGATAGACTATCCCAATATAGTAGTAATTGTGGCACTACTATGAGCTTAGGATTGAAATAATAATTTTTTTTAATCCGTTTGTGACCGCGAGAGGATTCGAACCCCCAACCCTCAGAGCCGAAATCTGATATTCTATCCAGTTGAACTACGCGGCCATTATATATTAAATACTATGTTACATCAATAAAGAACGAACAATTCCAGAAATTGTTTTTCCATCGGCTTTACCAGCTAATTCTTTACTCACAAGACCCATCACTTTTCCCATATCTGCCATAGAATTCGCACCCAAGCGTTGAATAACATCTTTAACAAGCTCTTTAATTTTCTCTTCACTCATTTGTTCTGGTAAAAATTGTGCTATAATAGCAGCTTGAGCTAATTCAGGTTCTGCTAAATCATCTCTACCTTGCTCTTTATAAGTAGTCGCACTATCTTTACGTTGTTTTACCAATTTTTGTAAAATTTTCAATTCTTGTTCTTCTGTGATTTCTATATTTCCACTACTAGTTTCAAGCAACAATAATTCAGATTTAATAGCACGTAAGGATTCTAATGCTACCTTATCTTTACTTCTCATTGCAGCTTTCAACTGCTCCATTACTTCTTGTTTTAAACTCATAACTTACATAATTTGATTGCAAAAATAGCCATTCCTTACTTAAGGAATGGCCATAATGCGAGGTAATTTAAGATTGTAAAAATATTATTACAAGTCAATCTACATTATCGTGTAAAAATGAATTGTTTGATCTCAATTGAACACCATCATCACTATCACTACCAATCGTTGTTCTTGATTGAGGATTCTCGGCTGAGGATGGGTTGTCGATTAATTCTATATTTTGTCTTTTATATGCTGGTTCTTTTTCAATTTCATCAATATTAGATGGGTTTTTATGAAAAGTATAATTATGCTTTTTTAAATGCATTTTGCGTGCCTCCGTCGTTTTCTTAAAATCAGCAATCGATGCATTTAATGGCGATATTATTTCAGATTCACTATCATCAATGTTATTTGCTACAATTTCTTTTTTTACTTCTGTTTCTTTTTCTACTATTGTTTTAAGTTCAAATTGTAAATCAGCATCTTCCAGTATACTGCTATTTTCTACCAATTCTTCTTGATCTAGCACCATCTCTTCTTCGAAATCACCTAAATTATGTGTTGTTATATCAGAAAAATCTGGTTTAATTTCAATAGCATCAACAACTTCCTCTTTTTGAATATTTTCTGATACTTCAGTAAATGTATCCTCTTCATTTATAGGGAAGTCAAACGTTAGCTTCATCTGTTTTAAAGGTGTTTCTTCTATAATATTTTGTTGCTCTTCAACATTAATTATATACTCATCGTCTTTAGAAAAATCTGCAACTACTTCATCATAAACAATATCAATATTTTTAATAATTTCAGTTGTAGGAATTATTTCAAATACTTCTTCTTCAATTACATCATCTTCTAAATCGAATAATATATCCTCTTTAGTATCTGAAAGTATCTCATCATAAATAACATCAATACTTTTAATATGCTCAGTAATTGGTGTTAATTCAATGAATTCTTCTTCCTCTAATGAATGAAATATTTTAGTTTCTGAAGTATCCTTAAAATCAAAGGAATTTTCTGATTTTATATTTTCTTTTTTATTGAAAAGATCAAACTGCATCTCTTGGTTATCTTCCAAGGTATGTACAATTTTTTTAACTTCAGTATCGGTAATTTCATTTTGTTGTCCAGATGAGAATCCAGTTGCTATTATAGTTACAGCAACAGCTTCACCTATGCTTTCATCATCACCAACTCCCATAATAATGTTAACATCATGACCTGCTTCATTTCTAATATGATCGTTTATTTCACCTATTTCATCAAGTGTAATCTCGTGAGATCCTGAAACTATTAACAATAAAACATTTTTAGCTCCTGTAATTTTATTATCATTCAATAAAGGTGAATCTAATGCACCATCGATGGCTTTCCTTGCTCGTTCTTCACCTATTGCTTCAGCAGAACCCATAATTGCTGATCCACTATTAGACAAGACAGTTTTAGCATCATTTAAATCAATATTTTGCTTGTAATGGTGTGTAATTACTTCCGCAATACCACGAGCGGCAGTTGATAACACTTCGTCAGCTTTGGCAAAACCTGATTTATAACCTAAATTCCCGTAAACATCACGTAACTTATTATTATTTATCACAATTAAAGAATCTACATGTTCACGTAAAGCTGCTATTCCTTTTTGAGCTTGTTGATTGCGTGATCTTCCTTCAAATTCAAATGGCATAGTAACGATACCGACAGTAAGTAAATCTAACTCTTTGGCTATTTTGGCAATAATAGGAGCCGCACCTGTACCAGTACCACCACCCATACCTGCAGTGATAAACACCATTTTAGTATTAGTGTTTAAGAGTTTCTTAAGTTCATTGTATGACTCTTCTGCTGCTTGAGCACCAATTTCTGGATTAGCACCTGCACCCATTCCTTCAGTTAAACTTGCTCCCAGTTGAATTTTATTAGGAATAGAAGAATTTTCTAATGCCTGAGCATCTGTGTTACAAATAACAAAATCTACGCCTTTGATATCTTGTTGAAACATATATTCAACGGCATTGCTTCCACCTCCACCAACACCAATTACTTTTATTGCATTAAATTTATTTTTTGGCATTTCGAAAGCTATTTGATTCATTTTAGTATCGCTCATCTCTTTAAATTTTTTTCGTTAATTCTTTATTCCGCATTTTCTAAGAAGTCTTTTAACTTCTCTGTCCAACGTTCAAAAATCCCTTTTCGTTTCTTTGCTGTTTTATTAACTGTTTCTGTGTCATCATCTGTCGTATATTCTTCTTCAGACTTTTTGTCAAGTAATTTTTGTTCTTGTTCTAAACGACTTAAACCACTCATTAATAATCCGACAGAAGTTGCATATATCGGACTAGAAAGCTGTTCGTCTGAATCTCCTGCTAAGTGTTCATTAGGATAACCAATACGTGTATCCATTCCTGTTATATATTCAACTAGTTGTTTTAAATGCTTTATCTGAGCTCCACCTCCAGTCAACACAATACCTGCAATTAATTTACCATGTTTAGTGTCGTGTCCATACTTTTTAATTTCTTGAAATACCTGCTCAATAATTTCTGTTATTCTTGCATGTATTATCTTTGATAAATTTTTAAGTGTAATCTCTTTTGGATCACGACCACGCAAACCTGGAATCGAAACTATCTCACTATCTTTATTCTCTGCAGGCCAAGCAGAACCAAATTTAATTTTCAGCAATTCTGCCTGTTTCTCAATTATTGAGCAACCTTCTTTCACATCCTCAGTAACAACATTCCCACCAAAAGGGATTACAGCGGTATGCCGAATAATACCATCTTTAAAGATTGCTAAATCTGTTGTTCCTCCACCTATATCAATTAATGCAACACCTGCTTCTTTTTCTTCTTCACTTAAAACAGCATCAGCAGATGCTAATGGTTCTAATGTAATATTTGACAAGCCTAAACCCGCACTCGTTATACATCTACCAATGTTTCTAATACTCGCCACTTGTCCTACAACAACATGAAAATTTGCCTCTAAACGACCGCCATACATCCCAACAGGTTCTCTGATATTGGGTTCACTATCAACCTTGTAATCTTGAGGTATAACATGAATTATTTCTTCACCAGGCATCATTCCTAGTTTGTGAACTTGTGAAGTGAGATTTTCTATATCATCTTCATCGATTACAGACTCTGGATTTTCTCTAGTAATATAATCACTATGATGTAAACTCCTAATATGTTGTCCCGCTATTCCAACAGAAACTTCAGTTATTTTGTGACCTGATACTGCTTCCGCTTCATCAATGGCTTGTTGAATTGATTGAATAGTTTGGGTAATATTAGTAACTACGCCACGCTTAACACCAATACTCTTTGCATTTCCTGAGCCAATTATTTCTAATTTTCCATATTCATTCCTACGACCCATCATTGCTACAATTTTGGTTGTTCCAATATCTAAACCAACGGCTATTTTGTTTTCTTCCATTGTTCTTGTTTTTATCTTGAGCATACAACCTGACGATTGTATTTAAGATTTATTAATCGATACTTTTTTAGGGATTCTGATTCCCATTCTTTTTTATAAAATATTTTTAATTTTTTCAATTTTCCATCAATCCTATTCAGTTTTCCAAATAGTATTTTATGTATTCCTATTCTTGTACTCAATAAATAATCTCCATCATTCTTACGGTGAATACCAATAATTTGCTTCTTGTAAAAATCATCTTCTGTTATCTTTTGAACTAACTTAAAACATTCTGCTTCTGTTTCTTTAGTATTCACCCCAGTTACCAAAGGAACTCGTGCTGAATTATTTGGAGACAATGGCATTACTAAACCTTGTCTATCCAAATAGTATGATTTCGATACATTTTTGATTCTTGCTATTGGTACTCTTTGTGTAATTTGAGCTTTCAACTTTCCTTTAGGTGTGTAAAATACTTCTACATTTTCAATCATTTTATTTTTATTTACCTCGTGCTCAATCTTGTACAAATTAATCTCTGATTTTACTTTATTTAATAGATTCACTTCGCTTTGTATCAACAATTTATTAACCATTGATGTCGTTAAAAACGTAGGCTTATTTTCTTTAAAAACCACTTCAATTTGAGTTAACTTATGTTGTTTATTTTTATGGTTAGTAAAACCAAACAGAAAACCTACAACGGCCAGTAACAAAAGCGTATTTATATATAATACCCATCGTTTCATACAGCGATATGTTTTAATTGTTGTTCTACATCTTTAACCATTTCTCCAATATCTCCTGCTCCTAACATCACAATAATTCTATTATGTGACTGATTAATTCTCTCAACAATTTCATCAGGATTTATTAGGTAAGCATTTAAATTCTTTTTATGAATTTCAGTAATCAACACATTAGATGACACACCAGAAATCGATTTTTCTCTTGCTGAGTAAATTGGTAAAACTAGTACTTTGTCAAATTGAGCTAAACTTTGTACAAAATCTGATTGAAAATCACGTGTTCTAGTATAAAGATGAGGTTGGAAAATCACTAATATCTCCTCATTAGGATACATTTCACAAATAGCTTGATAAACTGCATTAATTTCAGTAGGATGATGTGCATAATCATCAACTAACACTAAATCATCTGTATCAATTCGATAACTAAAACGGCGTTGTACTCCTTCGAAAGAAAGTAAAGCTTTGGCAATGTTTTGAAGTGAAACTCCAATACTATTTGCCATTGCCAAAGCAGCCATTGTATTTAGCACATTATGTTTTCCTGGTAGTTTAATTTTGATGTTTTTATAATATTCTGTTGGTGTTTGTACATCAAAAACATAAACTCCTTTTTCAATTTTTAAATTTTGAGCATCAAAATCTGAATTTTCTTCAATGCCATAGGTTATTCCATCGATTGGAATTCCATTTTTTACAAATAATTTTTTTGTAGTTAAAGCAGCAAATTCTTTAAATGTATTCTCTAATTCCCCTTTATTCTTATAGATATCTAAATGGTCGGCATCTATTGAAGTAATACATGCAAAATCAGGTTGTAATTGTAAAAACGAACGATCAAATTCATCTGCTTCAACTACTGAATACTTATCACCACCTAAAATCAAATTTGAATTGTAATTCTCAGCAATTCCACCTAAGAAACTTGTAGCTTGAACATTTGATTCTTTTAATATATGACCTAGAATACTACTAGTTGTTGTTTTTCCATGTGTCCCAGCAATAGCTAAACATGTAGTGTTTCTCGTAACAATTCCTAACAATTCAGCTCGTTTAATAAGCTTATAATTATTAGTTATATAATAGTTTAAAATCTCATTGTCAGCGCTTTTTATGGCGGGTGTGTACACAACCAAAGTTCCTTTCTTATCTAAATATTTACTCGGAATTGATTCTACTTTGTCATCAAATTGTATATAAGTATTTAGATCAAATAAAGATTGTGTAACAAGAGATGATATACGGTCATAACCCGCAACATCTTTACCAATATGTATCATATAACGAGCCAAGGCACTCATGCCGATACCACCGATACCAATAAAATAGATTTTATGTAGCTTATTAATATTCACTTATTTACTTTATACTATTATTCTATTGTTTTAGATTTTTTCAAATATTCTATTCAAAACTTACCTAGCAACTTTTCAACTTCATTTGCAATATGTTGTGTAGCTGTTGGTAATTCTAATTTTTTTATATTATTACTTAGCGATTTTTGTAATTCTATATCATTTATAAACTTTCCAAAAACAATTTGAAAACTATCCAATTCACTCTCTTTTAATAAAACAGCTGCACTTTTTTCTACCACAGACATCGCATTTTTAGTTTGATGATCTTCAGACACATTAGGCGATGGAATAAATACAACTGGTTTTCCCACCATGCACAACTCTGAAATCGAACCCGCACCTGCTCTACTTATTATTATATCAGAAGCGCTATAGGCTAAATCCATCCTATGTAAAAAAGCATGTGTTTGTACGTTATTCTTTTTATTAAATATTGTATACTCATCTATATATAATTTTCCTGTTTGCCATACCAATTGAATTCCTTGTTCTACTAGCCAATCAATATTAGATGCGATCAATTTATTGATAGCTCTTGCTCCTAAACTACCACCTAAGACAAGTAAGGTTTTTTTATTTTTTTCTAACTTGAAAAAATCTAGTGCTTCGTTTCTTTTACTAGAAATATCTAATAGATCTTGACGTACTGGGTTTCCTGTTTTTATAATTTTGTCTTTTGGAAAAAATCTTTCTAAACCATCATAAGCAACGCAAATCACCCTAGCTTTTTTAGCTAAAAGTTTATTGGTAATTCCAGGGAATGAATTCTGCTCTTGAATCAAAGTCGGAATATTTTTTAATGATGCCATATATAATGTTGGTCCACTAGCAAAACCACCTGTGCCAATAACAATATCTGGTTTAAATTGGTTGATAATCTTATTTGCGTTCCATAAACTACTGATTAGTTTAAAAGGAAAAAGCAGATTCGTAAATGTCAGTTTTCGTTGAATACCCGTAATCCATAATCCTTTTATATCATACCCTTCCTGTGGTACTTTTTCCATTTCCATACGGTCTTTAGCTCCCACAAACAAGAAATTTGCCTTAGGAAAACGTTTTTTTAATTCGTTTGCAATGGCTACAGCAGGATAAATATGTCCTCCTGTTCCACCTCCGCTTACTAATATGTTAATCGACTGCTTCATATAACACATCTAATGGATTTTCATCATCTATTTTTTCTTGTATATCAATATCTAATTTTGTTGCACTTACACTCAATACGACACCAATCGCAATACAGGTCATCCAAATAGATGTTCCTCCACTACTTAATAAAGGCAGAGTTTGTCCCGTAACTGGTATTAAATTACTTGCAACTGCCATATTGATAATTGCTTGAAAAATTATAGGAAATCCTACTCCAATTACTAATAAGGTTGCAAAAACTGTTGTTGCTTTTTTGGCAACCACATACATTCTAAATAACAACCACATATATAACAAGATAATAACCATACCACCAACCAAACCGTATTCTTCAACTATAATCGCAAATATGAAATCTGATGATGATTGGGGTAAGAAATTTTTTTGTACACTTTTACCAGCTCCTAAACCAAACATACCTCCAGTTGCAATAGCAATTTTAGCTTTTTCTACTTGATAGTCATCTACAGGATTAGTATCTTGAAAGTTGACAATTCTATTTTTCCATGTATCTGTTTTAGCTCTTAATCCACTAGAAAAACTACGTCCTACAAAAATAAATAGTGTTAGAGCCACCAAGGCTATTCCCAATATATTACCTATATATTTTAGTGGATATCCACCTAACATACTTAAAACAATTACTGATAAAAACAACAATGCAGCGGTTGAAAAATTAGCAGGTAAAATTGTTAAAACTATTAAGCCTACAGGTGTCCATAAACTCCAAAAGCTTTCTTTAAAATCTATGAGGGTATCTTTTCTTTTAGAAAAATAACGAGCCACATAAATCATTAAAATAACACTTGCAAATGTTGACGTTTGAAAACTGACACCAACGAATGGAATCTGTATCCATCGACTTGCTGTTGCTCCTCCTATTGTAGTTCCCCTTGATAAAGTATAAACTAATAATAGAAAAACAAAAGGCAACAATAAAGCAGAGCTTCCGCTAAAATAACGATATGGAATTCTGTGCATCAAATACAAAACAACAAAACCTAACAACAAGATTAAAGCGTGTTTAAAAAGATAGCCTGAGGTTGAACCTATTCCAATTACATTAGCCAAATTAGAACTTGCACTATACATCGGCAAAAAGGATATTATAGCGAGTAATAAAAATACTCCCCAAATTCCTCTATCTCCTTTTATGTTTTTTAGTATTGACATTTATTAGTTTCAGTTGAAAGTTAATAGGACACGAAGTACAGTATCAACTTTCTACTTTTTTTACTTTGTAAACTTTATAACTTTAGAATCGCTTCTTTAAACTGGTCACCTCTATCTATATAATTTTTAAACAAATCAAAACTTGCACAAGCTGGTGACAACAATACATTATCACCTTTTTCAGCTAATTTATGTGCAACCTTTACCGCTTCTTCTGCTCCCATTGTTTCAACAATAATGGGCATTACATTTCCATAAGTTTTAATTATTTTTGAATTATCTATACCTAAGCATACAATTGCTTTAACTTTTTCGCGTACCAAAGGCATCAACTCCATATAGTCATTCCCTTTATCCTCTCCTCCTACAATCCAGACCGTTGGTTGCTGCATACTATCAAGTGCATAATATGTGGCATTGATATTTGTTGCTTTTGAATCGTTAATGAATTGCACTCCTCTTATTTTCAGAACCTTTTCCAATCGATGTGGAGCGCCTTCAAAATTCTCCATACTCTCACGAATTGTGTCTTTACGCACTTTCATCAAAGTAGCTGCAATTGATGCTGCCATTGTGTTTTTTACGTTGTGATTTCCTTGTACTGCTAATGTGGCTAAACTCATGGTAAATTGTTTATTATCTAATTTAATTTTAATTTTATTATCTTCTAAAAAAGCTCCTTTCTCTACTACTTTTTGAATACTAAAAGGAATTAATTGTGCTTTTGTTTTATATTTTTTCAACCAATTGATTATTACATTATCATCTGCATCATAAATTAAATAATCGACTGATGTTTGGTTCATCGTAATTCTAAACTTAGATTCAATATAATTTTTAAAATTATTATCATATCTATCTAAATGATCTGGTGTTATATTAGTAATGACAGCAATATGAGGTGCAAAACTTATGATGCCATCTAACTGAAAACTACTCAACTCCAATACATAATGATTATAATTCTCTAGTGCTACTTGTTCTGCAAAACTGTAACCTATATTCCCTGCTTCTCCTACTTTTAACCCAGCTCTTTTAAGAATCTGATACAACATCATAGTGGTAGTTGTTTTACCATTTGAACCAGTAATACCAGCAATTGTAGCATTTGTGTACTTTGATGCAAATTCGATTTCTGAAATCACAGGTATTCCTTCTTTAAGAATCTGTCTAACTAAACTAATCTTATCGGGAATCCCTGGACTTTTCATAACAACATCTGCCTTCAGAATTCGTGCTTCAGTATGCTTAGTTTCCTCAAACTCAATCTCATTTTGTAAAAGAACTTCCTTATATTTTTTCTTTATTTTCCCGTTATCTGAAACAAAAATTTTATACTCTTTCTTTTTTGCTAAAATGGCTGTACCGACACCACTTTCACTAGCTCCTAAAATCACTATGTTTTTGTCTTTTGACAAACTATCTTATTTTTAAAGTTATAATTGTCATTACTGCTAGCATAATTCCTACAATCCAGAATCGCACAACAATCTTACTTTCATGATATCCTCTCTTTTGATAATGATGATGTAATGGTGACATCAAGAATATGCGTTTTCCTTTACCATATTTTTTACGTGTATATTTAAAATAAGCTACCTGTAACATCACGGATAAATTTTCAATCAAGAATATTCCTGCTAACAATGGAATCAATAATTCTTTACGTACAGCGATGGCCAAAACAGCTATTACTCCTCCAATCGTTAAGCTTCCGGTATCACCCATAAAAACTTGTGCAGGAAAAGTATTGTACCATAAGAATCCAACTAAGCCACCTGCCAAAGCACTAACAAATACGGTCATTTCACCTGAATTTGGTATATACATTACATCGAGATAATCTGCAAAAATGATATTACCAGAGACCCATGTAAATATTCCCAGTGTTATTACGATAATAGCTGAGGTACCCGCGGCCAAACCATCAACACCATCTGTAAGATTTGCTCCGTTTGACATAGCCGTAATTATGAAAATTACCAAAGGAATAAATATTAACCAAGCATACTTTTGATAATCATCTCCTATAAACTTGATGAAATAAGAATAATCTAGTTGATTTCCTTTCATAAAAGGAACGGTAGTTTTTACTGACTTTTCAGCGTTACCAAATACTTTTGGAGTTTCGTTCACATTTTCAATATCAATTTGGTCAATTGATAACTTCTCTTTCATCTGCACCTGTGGATGGAAATACAACATGGACCCCACAATAATTCCTAAACTAACTTGTCCTAAAATTTTAAATCTGCCTTTAAGACCATCTTTATCTTTTTTATATATCTTTAAGTAATCATCTGTAAAACCAATAATACCCATCCAAATAGTGGTAATCAGAAGGATAATGATATATATGTTATCTAATTTTGCAAATAACAAAACGGGGATTAAAGTGGCTATGATAATGATAATACCACCCATTGTTGGTGTACCTGCTTTCTCTAACTGACCATGTAATCCTAAATCACGAACAGACTCACCAATTTGTTTTTTACGTAAGAAATTGATAACTCGTTTTCCAAAAACAGTCGATAACAATAGAGAAAACACAAATGCCATAGCTGAACGAAAAGTAATAAACTGAAAGAGTCCGGCTCCTGCTAAGTGATAATGTTTCTCTATGTATTCGAATAGGTAGTAAAGCATGTTGTTTTAAATTCTTATTCCTTATTTATTATTGTTTTCTAATTAATTATTCAATATTTCTTGTACGATTTTATAATCATCAAAATCGAATCGTTGTCCATTAATAATTTGATACGTTTCATGTCCTTTTCCTGCAATTAATATTATATCACCTTTTTTTGCCAACTTCTCAGCAGTTTTAATCGCCTGTTTTCTATCAATAATTGAAAGCGTTTTTTTATAATTTTCTGAAGCTACACCTGCTTCCATTTCGTCAATAATTATTTGAGGATCTTCACTTCGAGGATTGTCTGATGTGAAAATTGTTTGATTACTCAATTGTGAAGCAATATGCGCCATCTTTGGACGTTTTGCTTTATCTCTATCACCTCCACATCCAACTACAGTTATCAGCGATTCGTTATTAGTTCGAATATCATTAATAGTCTGCAATACATTTTTTAAAGCATCTGGTGTATGCGCATAATCTACAATAGCAGTTATTCCTTCATTTGAAATAAAATATTGAAAACGACCAACTACACTTTCTAATTCGCTGATAATGCGTAGAATTTCCAATTTTTCTAATCCTAGTTGAATGGCTATTCCATAAATAGCAAGAACATTATAAGCATTAAAAGTTCCGATGAGTTTGCTCCATACTTCTTGTCCCTCAATATTCAAAAGCAAACCTTCTAATCGATTTTCAATAATCTTTGCCTTGTAATCTGCAAGTGTTTTTAATGCATATGTTTTTTTAATTGCTTTAGTATTTTGTAACATCACCAATCCATTTTTATCATCAACATTTACCAATGCAAAAGCTGTTTTTGGTAAAGCATCAAAAAATGATTTCTTAACATCTCGGTATTCTGCAAATGTGTTGTGATAATCTAAATGATCGTGTGTAAGATTGGTGAAAATGCCTCCTTTAAAGTGCAGAGATTCTATGCGTTTTTGGTGAATACCATGTGAGCTAACTTCCATAAAACAATGGCTCACCCCTGTAACAACCATTTCTGCTAAATAGCGATTAATTGTCAATGCATCTGGTGTGGTATGCGTTGCAGGATAAGTATTATTTCCGATTTTTATCTGAACTGTAGAAAGTAAACCAGAAGGAAAACCAGCTTTTTGAAATAATTCAAATGACAAACTTGCTAAAGTGGTTTTACCGTTTGTTCCAGTAATACCAATCAAATTCAATTTATTAGATGGATTATCGTAATAATTAGCTGCTATATATGATAATGACAGGTCACTATCTGATACGACTACATAGGTAATATCATCATGAAGTGATTCAGGTAATTCCTCACATACTATAGCAATAGCACCAAGTTCTATTGCTTTTTCAATATATAAATGTCCATCTGTTTGCACTCCCTTTTGTGCAATGAACAAAGTGTTTTTATTCACATTGCGTGAATCAAAGGCTATTTCTTTAATACTAATAGAAGTACTATTGATTACGTCAATAATCGGTACTTTGTATAATATGTCTTTTAATTTTAGTATCATGTTAAAGTGAGAAATACTGTTTTACCTTTTTGAATTCGTTTACCTTTAGCAACAGATTGATTTTTTACTGCTCCTGTACCAGAAAACTGTACAGAAAGTCCTAAGTTTTCTAATAAACTAATTGCATCCATACCCGACATCCCTTTAACATTTGGCATGGTTTGATACGACTTTTGAGCTTGTATATTATACTTATTAAAGCTGTTCTCTAGACTTGTATAGGGTACTTCTATTCTATCAACAGTATATATTTCTGGAGTTGCCGTATAAATTTTTTCCGCAATTTTTTTAAATACTGGAGCGGCAACTATATTACCATAATACCCCATTTTGGTAGGTTTATGAATCACTACTATACAAGAATACTCTGGCTTTTCAACGGGGAAAAATCCCGTAAAAGATGCTATATAATATAAGCTATCAGTCCAATATTGTGCTTGACAAGTACCTGTTTTTCCTGCAATAGAATATGAGTCAGAATAAATATTTGATGCAGTACCACGCTTAACCACATTTCGCAACATTTCCTTTGCTTTTTTTACTGTAGACTTTGAACAAATCTGTGAATTGATAATTTCTGTATCAAATACTTTGTTCCACTTTGTATTATTTTGATACCGAATTTCTTTAACAAATTTTGGCTTTACCATTTTACCATCATTTGCAACAGCATTATAAAATGTTAAGGTTTGTAAGGGGGTTAAATGAACACCATAACCGTAAGACATCCAAGCTAAACTGAGACCACTCCACGAATCATCACCTGGTTGTGGAATAATTGGAATTCCTTCTCCTTTAATTGGCAAACCTAAAGGTTGATCCAGATTCATTTTACGTAAACCTTTTATAAACTTTTTAGGATTATCCTTATAACCATTATAAATTAGTTTAGAAATTCCCACATTTGAAGACACTTCTAGTGCTCTAGCAGATGAAATTTCTCCATATCCTTTATGATTTGAGTCTTTGATTTTACGACCGTAAAGAGTCCATTCTCCATGTTCAGTATCAACTACTGTAGCTGTATCAATAACTTTATCTTCTAGAGCTACAATCATACTCATCAACTTAAATGTTGATCCAGGCTCATGAGATTCATAAACCGCATAATTACGATCTTCATAATATTCCCCTTTTGAAGTACGACCCAAATTTGCAATAGCTTTAATTTCTCCAGTTTTAACCTCCATCAATACCACAGAACCATGGTCTGCCTCAAACTTTTCTAACTGTTCTAACAAAGCTTGATGGGCAATATCTTGCATATTTATATCTAGGGTAGTAATTATATCTTTTCCATCTTTTGGTTCTACTTCATTGTCGTCATTAATTGGCTTCCATTGACCTTTTGCTATTTTTTGTTTTAAACGCTGTCCATTTTTACCTTTAAGTTCATTGGCAAAAGCCCCTTCTATTCCAGGCCTTCCACGATAATCTGCATAACCAATAGTTCTTGCTGCCACTTTCCCTAAAGGATGTTCACGTACTGTTTTTTGAATTGCAATAAAACCTCCTTTATTGGCTCCGAGGTTAAAAATGGGAAAACTGCGAATCTTACTATATTCAGGATAATTTAAATTCTTAGCAATAAACAAATAGCGATTTTTATGAAGCTTTGCATCTCGAATTCTTTTTTCATAGTAAGCAGATTTTTTATCTAGTAGTATTGATAATTTTTTTGTTAAAGCTGGTAATTCTTTTTGTAAAATTTTATTATCAATTGTAACTACATCCATTCTAATTTCATATCGAAACATAGAGGTAGCTAACAAACTACCATCGGCTGCATATACGTTACCTTTATTTGCGTAAATCGTATCTACTTTTTCTGTAATTTGATTTGATAAATCTTTATATTTCTCACCATCTTTTACCTGTATTAATATCACTCGTGCCGCTACTCCAATCATAAACACTAGAAGTAATGCTAAGATAAAACCTGCATTTCTGACGATATTTTGGCGTTCTATTGACACTTAAGATTTAATGTTTACTATTTTTTTATTTCTCTTATTATTTGAACTGGCTTATCATTTGGAAGCAAACCCATTTGTATTACTTTTGACACGACATTTGATTCTAATTTCAATTGCATTGCTTTAGAGCGGTATGCAATATATTCAGCCCTCAATTCTCTTTCTTGTTTATTTAATTGAGCAATTTTCAGTACCTTTTCATCAGTTATATGTCCACTCCTTACCATCAACATTAACAAGAATACCACAAAAACAACCATACGCCAATTTTTAAAAGCCTCTTCGTTGAGAAAGTATTCTCCTTTTAAAAATTTGTATATGTTTTGTTTAATTTTTATCATTTGAAATCTATTCAATCAATATTTAAAAATGCTGCTACTCTGTTCAACATGCTAAACAACAGGTTTATATTTTTTCTGCTATTCTCAATTTGGCACTGCGTGCACGATTATTTCTCTTTATTTCTTCTGTTGTTGGAATAATTAATTTTCCTACTTTTTTTAACGGAACCTCATAATTGCCATAAAGATCACGTTCGGGTTCACCTTGAAACAAACCATTTCTTATGAACCTCTTTACTAATCTATCTTCTAATGAGTGATATGAAATGACACTCAAACGTCCATTTATATTTAATAACTCTGGCACTTGTTTTAAAAACTCTTTCAAAACCTCTAACTCTTGGTTTACCTCAATTCTAATTGCCTGAAAAGCTTGCGCCATCACTTTATTTTCTTTTCCCCTTGGCAAATATTTTGCAATTACATTTCGTAGGTCACTAGTAGTTTTAATTGAGTTATCTCTTCTTGCTTGCACAATACTCCTTGCAATACCTTTTGCTGAATGTAATTCACCATATTGATAAAAAACATCAGCTAAACTCCCTTCATCATATTCATTTAACACCTCGTATGCTGATAAAGAGCTTTTTTGATTCATTCTCATATCTAAATGTGACTCAAAACGAGTTGAAAAACCTCTATTAGCAGTGTCGAATTGATAAGAAGAAACACCCAAATCAGCAAGAATACCATCCACTTTTAATACACCATGAAGCCTTAGAAAACGTTTGATATATTTGAAATTTTCAAGAATTAAAACGAATCTATCATCTTCAAATTTGTTTTTTTGTGCATCAATATCTGTGTCAAAAGAAAATAATTTTCCGTTTTCCCCTAACTTATCCAGTATCAACTTAGAATGACCTCCTCCTCCAAAAGTGACATCTACATACACCCCATTTGGCTTAATAGTGAGACCATCTATACTTTCGTGCAACAGAACTGGATTATGATATTTCATCTGCGTTGTCATTCTCATTACCCATTACTTCTTCTGCTAGATCTGCAAAATCATCGATTGCATCATCTACAGCTTTTTCATATTTGTGTTTATCCCAAATTTCAATTATGTTAACTGCTGATGACAAAACCAATTCTTTACCTATTCCAGCAAAACTCTTTAAATCTTTAGGGATGAGTATACGTCCTGAAGCATCTGCTTCTACAACTTTAACTCCAGCGGTAAATAATCGAATAAAATCATTATTCTTTTTACGAAAGCGATTTAACTTGTTTATCTTTAGCATCATAGCATTCCATTCTGACATAGGATACAATTCTAAACACTCTTGAAATACCGAACGCTTTAGCACAAAGCCATCCTGCAACACAGTTAGCAATTGCTTCTTTAACGGTGCAGAAAGCATAACACGCCCTTTGGCATCTGCTTTACATTCATATGTTCCTATTAGGTTTACCACAATGGCACTTTCATAAATTAAGTTCAAAAATATAAAATTTTTACCACAATTTACCACAATTTACCACTTTGTTAATAACTTTTTCCACCTATTAACACATTGATTAGTTTAACAGTGCGATTTATTATTAAAATATTATGGATTGAGATAGGTGTATATTATAAAAAGAATACAAACAAGGATTTTCAATAAAAAGTGTTACTTTCCATTGAATTGATTACTTTTGCAGCATTAAATAAATAACCAACTTATTATCTTAACCAACTTTTTAAATGGATAAAGAACTCAAAATAGACGGAGATTTTAGTTATTGGGAAAAAGGAAAGGGGCAAACTTTAATCCTTTTACATGGATTAATGGGAGATTTGAGTAATTTCAAAGAAGTTTATACATATTTTTCTGACAAAGGTTACCAAGTTATTATTCCTGCATTGCCTATATATACAATGCCAATAATCAATACGAATATAAAAAATCTATCAAATTATTTAAAAGATTTAATAGATCATAAATCTTTAAAAAATGTTGTTTTATTTGGAAATTCTTTAGGTGGTCACGTTGCCTTATACTTTTCTAAACACTATCCTGAATACGTAAATGCTCTTGTTTTAGCTGGAAGTTCAGGTTTATACGAACAATCTCTAGGAAACTCATATCCTAGAAGAGGTGACAAAGAGTACATTAGAAAAAAAGTAGAAGAGGTTTTTTATGATCCTAAAACAGCGACTGATGAGTTAGTTGAAATGATTATTGAAACAGTAAATGATAGAGGCAAAGTCATACGAACTTTAGCATTGGCAAAAAGTGCGATTAGACATAATATGGCTAAAGATTTACCTAATATGGATATACCTACTTGCTTAATTTGGGGTAAAGAAGACAAAGTGACCCCTCCTAATGTTGCTAATGAATTTCACGACTTACTACCTGACTCTAATTTATACTGGGTAGATAAGTGTGGTCATGCTCCTATGTGGGAACGTCCTGAAATATTCAACAAACTTTTAAACAATTGGTTTAAAGAACGCGGCATATAGTGTCAATCAAAGAATAAAACAAATTAAAATAATTATTAAAAGTAATTTCTTCCAAGTGAAATTACTTTTAATAACTCACTTTATATAATTCGTCCGTTTCTATACTGACACATTTTAGATGAAAATAAAAACTGCTCGCTTTATAATGAGCAACACCAATGTTGCAAAATGTCCACCGCAAGAAATTCCTGAATATGCATTTATTGGCAGATCAAATGTGGGTAAATCTTCATTGATAAATATGTTAATGGGGCAAAATAAATTAGCCAAAACTTCTGGAAAACCCGGAAAAACACAACTCATCAATCACTTTATTGTAAATGATAATTGGTTTTTAGTTGATTTACCTGGTTATGGATATGCTAAAACGTCAAAAACTTCCCGTGCTGTATTTCAAAGTTTTATTACTAAATATTTTTTTCAAAGAAGACAACTTTCTTGCGCTTTTGTTTTAATTGACATCAGGCACAAACCCCAAAAAATTGACCTAGACTTTATGCAAAAATTGGGTGAAAATGCTATTCCTTTTTGTGTAATTTTCACAAAAGTAGACAAAATAAAAGCTCAGGAAATCAATAAAAATATTGCTATTTATCAAGACACCATGCTACAAACTTGGGAAGAGATGCCCACTTATTTTATCACTTCCGCCACAAAAAAAACAGGACGTGATGAGGTATTGCATTTTATTGAACAGATTAATGAAGAAGTGAAAAAATAAGAGAATGATAGAATGATAGAATGATAGAATGATAGAATGATAGAATGATAGAATGAAATATAAAACAGATCTAACAAAAATACACTCTACCAAAGACAATCTACAAATACTTTTTGAAGACAATCATTTGATTGTTATCAACAAAAGAGTAGGTGATATTGTTCAAGGAGACAAAACGGGAGACATTCCACTAAGTGAATTAGTAAAAAGCTATATAAAAGAGAAATACAATAAACCTGGTAATGTTTTTTTAGGAGTTGTTCACAGATTAGACCGCCCTACAAGTGGCATTGTTATTTTTGCTCGTACCTCTAAAGCTTTATCTCGCTTAAATCAAGCTCTTAGAGAAAA
>JAUVBX010000067.1 GCA_030590985.1 Lutibacter sp.
ACAGCATCTAATAATTCACCTGTACCACTGCCATTTATTGACGAGATGGCATAATAATCACCTAGTCCTAAAGAATAAAATTCCATCGCATCTGCCTGTCGCATTGAATTATCTACTTTATTGACTGCAATAAAAACTGGTTTTTTTACTTTTCTAAGCAATTCAGCTACAATAATATCAGTTGGCGTAATTCCTGTTTCGACATCAACGACAAAAATGATTATGTCTGCTTCATCAATTGCCAATTGTACTTGTTTACGGATTTCTTCTTCAAAGATATCATCAGATCCTACTTCATAACCGCCTGTGTCTATTAATGAACATTGTTTCCCATTCCAATCACTTTTTCCGTAATGTCTATCACGTGTAACGCCGCTAATGGCATCAACTATGGCGTCACGACGTTGCACCATTCTATTAAAAAGAGTCGATTTTCCAACATTAGGTCTTCCTACTATGGCTACAATACTGTTCACAAGATTTTGATTTTTTGATATTAGATTGATTGGGGCAAAGATACTATAAAAAAAGCTTGTCCAATACTAGACAAGCTTTTCAAGTGTTTATTTTATAAACTTATTATATAACTCCCTGATCTAACATGGCATCAGCCACTTTTACAAAACCAGCGATATTAGCTCCATTAACATAGTTTACATAACCATCTTTCTCTGTTCCATACTTTGCGCATGCTGTATGAATATCACTCATAATTGTTTGTAATTTAGTATCAACTTCATCACTACTCCAAGAATAACGAAGTGAGTTTTGACTCATTTCTAATCCTGAAGTTGCCACGCCACCCGCATTTGAGGCTTTTCCTGGCGCATATAATAGTTTATTATTTTGGAATATCTCAATTGCTTCTTCAGTACATGGCATATTGGCACCTTCTGCTACTAACATACAACCATTATCGACTAATTGTTTTGCATCAGTTTCGTTTAACTCATTTTGAGTCGCACAAGGCATGGCGAGGTCAACTTTTTGTTCCCATGGTTTTTTTCCTGCAAAGAATGTTGCTTCTGGAAATTCATCAGCATAAGGAGCTACAATATCATTGTTTGAAGCTCTAAGTTCTAACATATACTCAATTTTATCATCATCCAAACCATTAGGATCAAAAATATAACCATCAGGACCTGAAATTGTCAATACTTTAGCTCCTAATTCAGTTGCTTTTTTGGCAGCACCCCAAGCAACATTTCCAAAGCCTGATATTGCTACAGTTTTTCCTTTTAAACTATCTCCTTTTGTAGCTAACATTTCTTGGGCAAAATATACATTTCCAAAGCCAGTAGCTTCAGGACGCATATTTGAACCTCCCCAATTATTACCTTTTCCGGTAAGAACACCTGTATGCTCTTTAGCCAATTTTTTATACATACCGTATAAGAAACCAATTTCTCTACCACCTACACCAATATCTCCTGCAGGAACATCCGTATTTGGACCGATAAGCGACCATAGCTCTAACATAAATGCTTGAGCAAAGCGCATGATTTCAGTATCTGATTTCCCTTTTGGATCAAAATCAGAACCTCCTTTCCCACCACCCATTGGCAAAGTAGTTAAAGCATTTTTAAAGATTTGTTCAAAACCTAAAAATTTTAATATTGATAAATTTACCGAAGGATGAAAACGTAAACCACCTTTGTATGGACCGATCGCTCCATTGAATTGGATACGGTAACCTAGATTTACCTGAACATCACCTTGATCATCCATCCATGATACTTTAAATGTAAGAATTCGGTCAGGTTCAACTAATCTTTCGATAACTTTTGCAGCCTCATATTGAGGGTTTTCATTATACACGTCATTAATAGATTCTAATACTTCGTGCACAGCCTGAAGATACTCTTTTTCTCCAGGGTGTTTTGCCTCTAAAGAGTTCATTATTTTTTGAACATTCATAGGAAAAATTTTAAAAATTATTTATTATTTATCTTGTTAATAATCAGGCGCGAAATTAAACAATTAATATTTATTTTAATGCTAAAAAAATGGATAAATTACACAATAGACAAAAAAGATTTGATTGAGATAGTAGTTATTAATAATTGTTGATTTTATACCCTATTATATTATAGAATCCTAAAATTAAAAAGTTGTTTTATACCATACTTAATAAGGAAATAACTAATTCTAAACCATCGATTTTAAATCTGTTTTTTTTTTATTCAAAAATTACTGAGAATTTCATTATGAATACATGTAATTAAATAAGTCTTAAAACCTATATTTGCAGTTCAATTTTAATACTAGAAAATGCAAAAGACAAGTGTAGCAGATTTATTACAATCAGATAAAACAGGAAATGAAATTCACATCAAAGGATGGGTTCGAACTTTTCGTAGCAATCGTTTTATTGCCTTAAATGACGGTTCGACTATTAATAATATACAATGTGTTATAGACTTTGAAGTTACAGATGAAGAACTCTTAAAACGAATTAACACAGGTGCAGCTGTTGCGGTTACAGGTGTTTTAGAGGAAAGTCAAGGGCGTGGGCAATCTGTAGAGGTTAAAGTAACAAAATTGGAAATATTAGGAGATTCAAATCCAGATGAATATCCAATACAACCCAAAAAACATAGTTTTGAGTTTTTACGTGAAAATGCTCATCTTCGTGTAAGAACAAACACTTTTAGTGCTGTTATGAGAGTTCGTTCTGCACTTTCTTTTGCAGTGCATAAATACTTCACTGAAAACGGTTTTTATAATCTACATACACCTATCATTACAGGATCAGATGCAGAGGGAGCAGGTGAAATGTTTCGAGTGTCTACTCTAGATCCGATTAATCCGCCAAAGGATGAAACAGGAAAGATTGATTATTCAAAAGATTTTTTTGGTAAAGAAACTAATCTGACTGTATCTGGTCAATTAGAAGCCGAAACCTATGCAATGGCATTAGGTAAAGTCTATACTTTTGGTCCAACTTTTAGAGCAGAAAATTCAAATACAACACGCCATCTTGCTGAATTTTGGATGATAGAGCCCGAAGTAGCGTTTAATGATTTAGATGCTAATATGGACTTGGCTGAAGACTTTATTCAAAATGTCATTCAATATGTTTTGGATAACTGTAAAGATGATTTGGCATTTTTAAATGATCGTTTTGTTAAAGAAGAAACTCAAAAGCCACAAATTCAACGTAGTGAATGGTCTTTGTTAGAAAAACTACAATTTGTATTAGATACCAATTTCAAACGTGTAAGTTATACAGAAGCTTTTGATATTTTACGTAACTCCAAGCCTAATAAAAAGAAAAAATTCCAATTTGTATTAGACAAATGGGGAGCTGATCTACAAAGTGAACATGAACGTTATTTAGTTGAAAAACATTTTAAATGTCCTGTGATCTTATTTGACTATCCAGCCACAATCAAGGCGTTTTATATGCGATTAAATGATGATAAAAAAACCGTACGTGCTATGGATGTGCTTTTTCCAGGTATTGGAGAAATTGTTGGAGGCTCTCAACGAGAAGAACGATTAGATGTTTTAAAAGACAAAATCAAAGCATTAAACATTGACGAAAAGGAATTATGGTGGTATTTGGATACACGTCGTTTTGGTACGGCTGTTCACAGTGGTTTTGGTCTAGGATTTGAACGTTTAGTTCAATTCGTTACAGGTATGAATAATATACGTGATGTAATACCTTTCCCTAGAACACCTCAAAATGCAGAATTTTAAAATAAAAAAGTTAACTTTACTTTAAAATAAAATAGTAGTGCTCAAGCAATCCTTACAATATAGACTACAACAAAAGCTATCTCCTCAACAGATTCAGTTGATGAAACTGATTCAATTGCCCACTTTAGCTTTTGAACAAAGGATAAAACAAGAATTAGAAGAAAACGTTGCTCTAGATGCAGGTAAAGAAGAATTAGAAAATAGTGATGATGATTTGTATGATGACACTTACGAAGACGAACAAGATGGAGAGATTGAGGATCTTAATGTGGATGATTATTTAGGTGATGATACTATTCCAGACTACAAAACGCAAGCCAATAATTATTCTGATGATGATGAAGATAAAGTAATTCCATTTGCCGCAGGTATTAGTTTTCATCAACATTTAAAGAGTCAACTAAATACATTTCGTCTAGATGAACAAGAGTATGAAGTTGCTAAATTTTTAGTCGGCAGTATAGATGATAGTGGCTATATAAGACGTGATGTTGAAGATATTGTCGATGATTTGGCTTTTACTCAAAACATAAGCACAAGTAATAAAGAAGTTGCTAATTTATTAAAAAGAGTTATTCATAAACTAGAACCGACAGGCGTAGGAGCAAGAGATTTAAGAGAAACATTACTCATTCAACTAAAAAATAAAAAAGAAAAACCAATTAGACAATTAGCAATTGACATTATTGACATGTCATTCGAACATTTTGTCAAAAAACATTATAAAAAATTACTTAACAAATTTGATATTGGTGAAGAAAGATTAAAAAAAGCGATTAAAGAAATTGAAAAACTCAATCCAAAACCTGGTGGCTCTTATGCTGGTAACAATAAATTAGCAGAGCAAATAGTTCCTGATTTTACAATTCGTATTATTGATGGTGAACTAGAATTGACTTTAAACTCACGAAATGCTCCTGAAATGCACGTGTCTTCAACTTATGTCAATATGTTAAAAGGCTATAAAGAGAGTAAAAAGAAATCAAAGTCTCAAAAAGATGCCGTACAATTTATTAAACAAAAATTGGATGCAGCAAAATGGTTTATCGAAGCGGTAAGACAACGTCAACAAACATTGTTGATAACAATGAATAGTATCATGAATCATCAGAAAAAATATTTTTTAACAGGAGATATTTTAAATATCAAACCTATGATATTAAAAAATATTGCCGACGAAATAGGGATGGATGTTTCAACTGTTTCAAGAGTTGCAAACAGTAAATATGTTAATACACCCTACGGGACAAAACTCATAAAAGAGTTCTTTTCAGAGTCAATGAAAAATGCAGAAGGAGAAGATGTTTCTACACGAGAAATCAAAAAGATTTTAGAAATGGTCATTGCTGATGAAGACAAAAAGAAACCTTTTACCGATGAAAAACTAGCTTTTATACTTAAAGAGAAAGGTTATCCTATTGCACGTAGAACAATTGCTAAATATCGGGAGCAACTAGATTTACCCGTTGCTCGTTTACGAAAAGAACTTTAATAAAAAATGTCTTTTCATCGAATAATATCGTCCTTATTACACCCTATATTATTTCCATTAATTGGAAGTGTTTTTTACTTATTTATGGTTCCAAAATATATCTCAAATAAATATAAGCTACTTATTTTATTAATTATTTTTGTTGGAACCTATTTATTACCAATAGTTCTTTTGTTTTTATTGAAAAAGCTAAAAATGATTGAATCATTTCATCTTTCCAGTATAGAGGAAAGGAAATTCCCCATGTTACTTTTTACATTTTTGGCAGTATTAATTGGCAGAATGCTTTTTAAAATAGTAATAGTAAATGATTTAGCCATCTATTTTATTGCAGGTGGACTCGCACTATTAATAATATATGGCTTTTTATGGCTAGGGGTAAAAGTCAGTATTCATACCTTGGGTGTAGGAGGATTAATTGGTTTTGTAATAAAGTTAAGTACGATTTATCATCAAAACCATTTAGTTGTTTTAGCTGGACTTTTTGTAATTTTTGGAGTAATTGCTAATGCACGTTTAAATCTACGTGCGCATGTGTTTTCTGAAGTAGTTTGGGGTGTTTTAATTGGAATAACAACACAATTAGTCATTCCAATAGTCTATCAAAATATATAAAATTGCAATCCTATTTTAATGCTTTTTAACTTATTGGGGTCCAAAGTGTTAGTTATAGGAGCATCAACAAAAAGACTATTCATATCGTAATAGGCATAGACATTCCATGTTCCCCAGCCAATAGCTACATAAGGTCCATATTGCCATTTGTTGACATAAGGAAGGGGAATTATTTTTAAGTTTTCCTCTAGACTGGAATATTTACTTTTAGAATTGAATATATAAGAGACTTTTCCTCCTAAATAGATTCTTAAAAATTTATATTTTACAGGTGTAGACGATCTGAAAACACGTATTTCAAAAGGAATTTCTATCGCATGTGTGTCGAATTTATTTTTATAATCTATCTCATCAATCAAAATAAACTCAGTAGTTTGATTTTGAATTTTTAAGTTGTGTGAATATTTGTTATAACTATATCCTATACCAACTCCTATAGCAAACGTGCCTTTTTTATTTATGGGAATATCCTTAATAAAACCCAATTGAAATCCTGTAGAAAAACCTTTTTGTTGTAAATCTAATGGTTTATTATTGAGTATATTATAAAGCAATCCTACATAGATTTGATCCTCAAAATACTTGCGATCTACCAATAAACTATCTTGTGCAAACACATTGGTTATACTAAAGTAAATAAAAACTACTAGATATAATATCGTTCTCATATTAATTAAAAGGACTAAAAAAAGGCAACCACTAGAGGATTGCCTTTTATAAACTATTTACTATTTTGAAATTTGTAATCTTTCGTTAATCTTGTCTGCCAACTGCTGCATAACTAATTTTTAATGCATCAATTTCGCGTAACTCTCGTTTAATATCGGCAATAGTTCCAACTTTTGATTTTACATCTGCTTTAAATAAAGTAGTCATAAAGGGAATTTCTTCCTCTTGTAACTTTTCACGATTGTTATAAATAAATGTACGAATATCACTTACTCGTGCTATCTTATCATTTAGTTGAATTACATCTCCTTTATTTGTCGGATCTACGGATTTACCAATATATACGGTACTTACCAAGTTTTTATGCTCAAATTTTTTCACATCATGAGCCTGTGGTAAATTGGGTTGTATAATTTTTAGCTCTGTCTCACGCATAGTGGTTGAGACCATAAAAAAGAACAACAACATAAATACGATATCTGGTAAAGAAGCCGTAGAAATTGGTGGTAAACCTTTTTTTTGTTTTTTAAATTTTGACATACTCTTGCTGTGTATTTAGTTTCCAGTTGGTTCTACTTCAGAAACAATTTCAGGATATAGTTCCTTAATTGTTTTTATCTTATCTTTTAGCTTTTGTGATTTATCACTTTTTTGTTGTTTAATCAAAGCCTGAAAAGATTTGCCGTAGCGCTCCATAGAAACTCTGTTTCTTAATTCTGTATAAGCTTGTCCTATTGCATCGTGTATTCCAATAAAAGCACCATATGAGGTACCCCTATCACTTTTTAAAGAAATCACTGCTTTATTAGGATGATCTGAAGAAGAAGGATTTCTATTTCCTTTACAATAATCACATCTACCTACTCCTTTATTTCCTTCTCCGCCTCCATTATCAATAAAGTCCAAAGCAATTTGTTTGATATCTTTAATCTCTACACGTTGGGTGCCTTCAACCAGTAATTGATCATTACGGTTAATGGCTATTTGCAAAACGTTTTTTTCTTTTAATTTTGGTGGAGGTGGTTGATTTAGCGGTTGTTTTTGAGGCAATTTCCGCGCAATACCGCCATCTACTTCCATAGTGGTAGCCACTAAAAAGAAAATAAGCAGCAAGAAGGCAATATCTGCCATAGAACCCGCATTAATTTCTGGTAAAATTCTTCTTGCCATAATAGATTATTTAATTAAGTTCTTAATCATATCATATAAAAACAGTATAGCACCTACAAACATCAATATCATGCTGTAGTTTATAAATGTTCCAACCCATCTTGAAGTACTTCCTTCACTTCCTTCAAAAACTTTTCCAGAAGCATCATAAACAGCCTCACCATCAGCCATAAAATAGGCCAAAGCAAGAACAACTGCTAAAACACCTAAACTAAGAAGCATCTTTTTTAGTAAAGCAGGTTTTTTAAACATGTTTAATAATGAAAAAACAATAGATAAACCAGTAGCGACAATCAGTAAGAGAATTGCATATCCAACATAATTACCCATTGCTGAATCTGTAACTTCTTCTGCATTTGAAGCTAAGAAATACAATCCTACACCAATTAAAGCTATTACTAGCGTAGCTATCATTAATATTTTTGATAAACTCTTATTCATAATGAATATATTTAATGTTGTTTATTTTTTTCTAACTAATATGTCAATTAATTGAATTGACGCATCTTCCATATTGTTTACGATACTATCTACTTTAGATATAATATAGTTGTAGAATATTTGAAGAATAATTGCTACTATTAAACCAAATACGGTTGTTAAAAGTGCAATTTTAATACCACCTGCAACTGTAGCTGGTGACATAACCCCTGATTTTTGAATATTATCAAAAGCAGAAATCATACCGATTACTGTTCCCATAAACCCAAGCATTGGTGCTAAAGCAATAAATAAAGATAACCAAGAGATATTTTTCTCTAATAATCCCATTTGTACACCACCATAGCCAACAACAGCTTTTTCAACATTATCAATACCTTCATCAACACGGTCTAAACCTTGATAAAAAATTGAAGCAACAGGTCCTTTTGTATTTCTACATAATTCTTTTGCAGCTTCTACACCACCAGACTCCATAGCATCTTCTACACTAGCTACTAATTTTTTAGTATTTGTAGTTGATAAGTTTAAATAAATAATTCTTTCAATAGCAATAGCTAATCCTAAGATTAATGTAAGTAATACGATTCCCATAAAGAATGGTCCACCTTCAATCATACGTTGTTTTAATTCCTGACGGAATGATTGTGGCGCATCATCAGTTGCTACTTGTTCGGTTTTAGTTGCTTCTTCTTGAGCATAAGTGATTTGGCTAGTGCCAAAAAATAATAATCCTGTGATTGCCAAGATTGTAAATACTTTTTTCATTGTAATAGTAAATTTAAAATTAGTTTTAAAGGGCTAAAGATAGAA